>NZ_JANAVN010000011.1:0-250498 GCF_024213565.1 Paenibacillus sp. Lou8.1 | reverse complement strand
TTCTCCAGAGACCAGAGCCTTATGATGTAAAGAAAAAGAAACCCACGTCTCAAAAGACGGGGTTTCTCGACAATCTGCAGATGTCTGCTCTATGCAGACATCTTTTTATAAAAAAACGCTCTCCTTCCTGCGACATACTGTCGTCAAGATGAGTAGCGTTTTTTTGATTACCATGTGGATTACTGAGTTACATTTTTCAGAACATCGTCAATCATTTGACTGTTTGCAATTGTACCTGTATACAACCAGCTGGAATCCTTACCAAAATCGTATACATGGCCTTCTTTAACGGCTGGAATTCCCGCCCATACAGGATCTTTTACAATATCTTCTTTACTTACGTTTTTGCTGTTCACGATAAAGATATAATCCGCATCCAGCTCGGCCAGCTTCTCAAGCGATAAATTACTCCAGTTCGCCTTAGCCGTTTTGGAAATCTCCTGTACAACTTGTGGAATCTTGAATCCCAAATCCTTATACAATACATCACCGCTGGATAGATTCTGGTTTACGACATACACATTTTTATCCGTTACCCACAATGCCGCCGCAGTTTTTTGTCCTACCGTCTGACTCAGCTTGGCTTTAGCCTCTGCTGCTTTTTTGTCGTAGTTGCTCAATGTCTGCTTCGCTTCACTGCTCTTATTCAGCACTTCACCCACGGTCAGCAGCTCTTGACGCCAATCATTGTTCATATTAGTGCCTACCACGTAGGTTGGAGCAATTTTAGAGTATTGATTATATTTGTCGCCTTCCACCATGCTCGCACTGTCCATAATGATTAAATCAGGTTTGAAGTTCAGAACCGCCTCAAACGGAAGATCTGAAGCAATGGTAGGAACGTCCTTCAGTTCTTTTTGCAGGTAACCTTGAACTGAATTTTTGCCTACCGACCATTGGGCTACAGGTTTAACCCCCAGCGCAACCAGATGATCCTCCAGATAAGAAGCGATCACACGCTGAGGCTGAGCCGGAATTTTTACCTCATGCCCAAGTGCATCCTTCAGCACCCTTTCCTGTGATGTTGGTTCCGCTGATGTATTATTGGTCCCTTGCGAAGCGCCATCGGTTGCCGTAGGACTGGATGTGCCTGAGCACGCGCTGAGCAGCAGGGTAAAACTAAGCAATAAAATAAATGCCATGGAATGCTTTGCGTTTCTATTCATTCGTAAAATCCCTTCATCATGATTTTGATAATGATTATTATCCTCAATAACAGTATGCAGGGCGCCACTTATCGAATCAATGGAACATTCGGACATGCTTAATGGATTATCCAGACTGGTATCTCTCACAAAAGCAGATGAATATAGGCTGTCCCGGTAATGAACCGGGGATACACCCGTATATTTTTTGAATGCCCGGCTAAAGAAATAGACATCCGGGTACCCCACACTGACAGCGATATCCTGCAAAGTCGCATCCGTCTTCCGCAAAAGCTCCTTCGCCTTGTCCATTCGCAGTTGAATCAAGTACATAATCGGGCTACAATCCGTTTGTTTTTTAAATAACCGGGTCAAATGTCTCGGACTGCATTCCAATAATCCAGCCAAACGTTCCAGCGTTACGGACTCCGCATAATGGATCTGCATAAATCGAATGGCCTGTGTCACAATATCCCGCGCAGAAGTTCGAGCCTTCGGTTCCTGCAATTGCCGCATACATTCATATGCAAAATCATAGAACCGACCCTGAGCCTGAATCTTGGATAGCGTCTCTTGGTCCTGCCATGCTTCATCCAGTAGTTGCAGCTTTTGATACAGTATAACCGGATAGGGCGGTATAAAACCATGAGCTATCGAAGGATGATTATACACCGTATGTCCAGATAGAGAAGTCGCTTTATATAGTACAATGATATATTCAATCCCGCATTGCGAGGGTTTCATATTCAGTTCAAAGCCTTTGCTGCCATGAAGTACGTACCCTGAATGTGGCGTATCCTTCCAATCACCATCCAAACGCACGCTACCCTGCAATACAAATACAAAAGCCTGCGCTGGAAGACGATACGGTTGAAGCAACTCTTCCGGCTCCAGTCGAATATGCCGGACATCCATGACACGGATCGACGAATGAAGCCATAGGGACAACAGTTTGTTTAACTCATCAGCTTCATGTCCCTTGCTCATCCCGATATAGGAACCTGCCTGCTTTTGCCGATCCTGCTTCACGTATCAAAGCCTCCGCTTCATAAATATCATACTTTTTTTCCAAACCAACCTCATTATATATCATCTTTTACTGCGTCTACCATGAGACAAATATTCCTGCACGAAACAAGGTGAATATACCATTTCCATGGTACAATTTGTATAAATACAAGATTTAAAATACATAGGGGGTTTGACAGCATGAGCGGTCCCAACATTGCATTGAGTACAGGAGCTAATGCACCATTCGGTAAGGAAGATACAGTGCGGGTCACCATTACATGGAAGCATGCACCTGCCGAACTGGATGTTAGCTGTTTTATGGTAGGAGCAGACGGAAAGGTTTCCTCAGATGACTATTTCGTTTTTTACAATCAACCCGCTGACCCGCACGGCCATGTACGGTTACAGCGTCCAAATGACAGAACCACTGAGTTTACTGTAGCGCTCCAGGAACTGGAACGAACCGGGGTGGAAAAATGTGTGTTTGCGGCCACACTGGACGACCCAGGTACTTTTGCCGATGTGGTCGGCTGCTCAGTTACTGCTCAAGGCAAGCAATCCCATATCACCTACAGCATCACCGAAGCCACCAGTGAGACATCGCTTGTGCTGGCAGAAGTGTATCGTCATACGTCTGGCTTTAAGCTTCGCGCAGTGGGACGTGGTTTCAACGGAGGACTAAAGCCGCTTGCCGAGGCTCACGGTGTCACCGTAGAGGAAACGGAATCGCCAGCAGCACCGTCAGCGGATAAAGCTGACATGAAAGAAACCTCTCCTGTGAGTGGAAGAATCAATCTGCACAAGCAGAATGTACAATATTCACTAAAAAAGAAACACATAGACTGTGAAAAGGCACGGGTAGCGGTTGTATTCGATGCTTCTGTTTCTATGTTCAAATTGTACACGGGTGGGACGGTGCAAAAAGCCTGCGAACGTGTGTTGGCTGTAGCCGCCTGTATGGATGACAATGGTGAAATGGATGTATGGTTTTTTGCAGACAAAGCCAAGCGTGCTCCAAGCGTCACAGAGAGGAATTTCGAGAATTACATTCATATGAATTATGCTGAGCCTAGTGAAGATAGTGAGCTAGGGTGGGGAAATAACGAACCAGAAGTCATGAAGGATATCATACTAAAATATACAAAAGAAGATCCCAACGATATAATCCCGACCTACATTATCTTTTTCAGTGATGGAGGTATTTATGAACAGAAAAAAATAGAACAACTGCTGATTAAAAGCTCAAGCGCCCCGATTTTCTGGCAATTTGTAGGTCTTGGTCAAGCCGATTACGGAATCCTTCGAAAGTTGGATAAGATGCGCGGTCGCGTAGTGGATAATGCAGATTTCTTTGCCTTGGATGACATTGACTCCGTGACAGACGCAGAATTGTACGACCGTCTGCTGAATGAGTTTCCTGGTTGGCTCAAGCAAGTGCGGGCTAAAGGAATATTGCGGAGCTAATCCTTCACCGCAATGCGATACTCCTACATGATCACTTAAATATCCGCCGAGCAGAGCAATAAAGGCAGAATGACCGCAGATAGAGCAATCATCAGCGCCAGCATTCTGCCTCTGTTTTCTTGAGTTTGTCCTCTATCGATTTCAATCTCCCTACCAGATCCTATTTCTTTCATTTCCTAATTGGATATTTTCATGTAGTATAAGTCTAATTGAAGTAACCCTGTTTGGGCTATGCTGAAGCTATACACTATATGAAGGAGGATTTCATATTGAAATCAAATGAAGCAACTTTGCACAAAAAGCTGCTCCCACGGCATATTACCTTTATGGCTATGGGTGGAGTTATCGGAACGGGAATTTTTAAAGGCAGTACCGAAACGATTAGCTTGGCGGGACCTGGAGTTATTTTATCCTATGTCTTCGCAGGACTCCTGCTCTTGGTCGTTATGGGCGCAATTGCCGAGATGGCTACCGTCTACCCCAACATGAATATGAAGGATTTTATTCGCAAAGCCTTTGGAGAACGACTGTCCTTTATTATCGGCTGGTTGTATTGCTTCATGTGGCTGGCCGTCTGTATCATTGAGGTCATTGCTGCGGGAAGCTTCCTACAATATTGGTTGCCAGATGTTCCTCTATGGGTACTCAGTTTAGTGAGTGCAGCTTTCATTATTGTCGTCAACATGCTGAGTGTCGGCGGTTTTGGGGAGCTAGAATTTTGGCTTGCGGGTATTAAGATTGCCATGATTATTATCTTCATCGCCTTGGGTGGCTGTATACTGTTCGGGATTATTCCCACTGAAACTCCACCTTATCTAAGCAACTACGCGCAGCACGGCGGATTTCTACCCAATGGCTGGTTGGCTATCTTTTCAGCGCTGCTGGTCGTTACCTTTTCATACGGAGGATCCGAGCTGATTGGACTGACGTTGACGGAGACAGAAAATCCGGAAAAGGTACTACCTAGAGTGGTTAAAAGCTTTATTCTTCGCGTTATTTTGTTCTATACGTTGCCAATTCTCATCATTTGTGGCTTGATTCCCTGGAACCAACTGGATGCGAATACCAGCCCGTTTGTACAGGTATTGTCTTCTGTAGGGCTTCAAGGCTCGGCTCATGTCATGAACTTTATTCTGATCACTGCTGTACTGTCTGCCGCCAATTCGGGGATTTACGGGGCTACACGTATGTTACATTCGCTGGCTATCAATGGAGAAGGTCCCAAATCACTCGCCCGCTTATCTTCAAACGGGGTTCCGGTAAATAGTCTCAAATTGTGCGCTGTAGTTCTGATTGTCGGTTCCATGGTTGCTTATCTCGCTCAGGACGGACTGTTCCGTATTTTGATGGCTGTACCTGGCTTTGTCGTGCTGCTCGTCTGGAGTTGCATTTGTCTGTCCCAATTGAAATTGCGCAAATCTTATCCCGTGGAGCCTACTTTCAAGATATGGGGATTCCCTTATGTAACGGCGCTTACAGTAGGATGCCTATGGGTAATTGCGTTCCTATTCTTGCTTGACCCGCAAAATCGCATTAGCATTAGCGTGTGCCTGGCTTTCATGGCATTTCTGATCATCTGGTCTTTGGTGAAGTTCCGGAGAAAGCAGGCGTAAGCAGCACATGATTCAATCGTATCTATTTCCTGTTTCGTATGCCTTTCTTGCGTTTCCTTTTGCTGCGTTGTTGTTTACACTGCCTTTTCTAATCGTGCAATATCGCAGGCATGGCTATATTCACAAGGCTAGAGCATGGCTGCTTTACTTGATGCTTTTATACTTAATGAACGTCTTCTTTCTGGTCATACTCCCACTTCCGGCATCGCGTCATAATGCTGCACTAGCTGGGGGGGCGTTACAATTGATACCCTTGCAGTTCGTTCATGACATTATAAGAGAAACATCCGTCTCACCCGCCCATCCCTCCAGCTATGTTCATTTGCTGAAGGAGCGCGCTTTTCTGCAAGTCGTTTTTAACGTTGTGATGACCATGCCTTTCGGTATGTTCTTACGTTATTATTTCCGTGCACGATGGGGATGGTGTCTGATTCTGTCCTTTATCCTCTCCCTCTTCTTTGAGGTGACGCAGCTGACAGGACTGTATGGATTTTTTGACCATGCGTATCGCGTGTTCGATGTGGACGATCTATTGGCTAATACCTTGGGCGGCATGCTAGGCTTTCTATTAGGCGAATGGTTTTCACGCTTCCTGCCCCGCTTGGAACATCTGGACAAGCATGTGGACATGGCAACGAAGCGAGTGTCCTATACCCGACGGGGTGTAGCCTTTTTCGTGGATTCTATCATATGGATCGGGCTACTCGGCATCATGGAGTCTCTGCATGTTCCTGCTGCTTTCTGGGTTTCCAGTGGGGTATACTTTATGGTGGTTCCTTACTTAACAAATGGACGAACGCCAGGGAAATGGCTGGTGCGTATTCATCTTATAGGGACAGGACAACGGATTTCCCTGTGGGGGCTCATCAAGCGTTACAGTCTCTTGTATTGGTTGTATTTTGGACTTAATTACGTACTGGGTGGACCCGTGCTGTGGTCTCAAGTCTCTCCATGGGTAAGTGTTCTGATCAGCCTTTTGTTGTTGGTGATGAATGGATGGTTCTTTTTCCATCTGGTCATACGTCTATTCAAGAAAGCCCCGTTATTTTATGAGGAGCTTAGCCATACTTCGCACCAAATTATATGGCCCAAGCATTATCATCACCTTCAGAATAACACCGCTGATTCGGTAGAGACGCCGGGAGAAAATACCGTGACATGATAACCGAAAGACTGACAATGTGATAAGCACCCGCGATCTACGTTGCATCCAAGCAAATAAAAAACAGGCGAAGCAAAGGAATTTCCTTTGTCCGCCTGTTTTTTTATGTTGTGTATAGATGTTAGTTCGTTTTCCTTATTTCCACTGTGCAATTTGATCAATAGGCAATCGTGTGGACGGATGACCATCGTTGATACCTTTACCCATGGAAATGAGCATAACAGGGACATAACGATCTTTTTCCAGACCAAAGGCTTCAGCAATTTGATCCTTTTCAAAACCGCCAATAGCGTTAGTATCATAACCATGAGCGCGTGCTACCAGCATAAGCTGCATGGATACCAAGCCACCATCGATCAGGACCGTTTCTTTGTTCACAACTGGATCAAGCGCTGCAAAATGGGCTGCTACTTTTTCCTGTTGCATTTCTTTGACGTCTTTTGGCATATAGCCCAGTTCTACAGCTTCTCCGAAAATTTGTTCGAAATTATCAAAGTTGTTCAAATCTCCAAACACAGCGATCACTGCCGAAGATGTTTCTACTTGACGTTGGTTGAAACGGGCCAATGGTGCCAGTGTAGCTTTACCTTCAGGGCTGTCAATAACGAGGAAACGCCAAGGTTGCAGGTTAATGGAGGATGGCGCGCGTGTAGCTTCTGTCAAAATCTCTGTCATTTCCTCGCGGCTGATCTTCACGGACGGATCGTATACTTTTACAGAACGGCGTCCCAGGGCGATTTCTTTAAAATCATTCGTTTTTACAGTACTGGATGTATTCGTATTATTCATTCCAATCTCTCCTTGTCCCTCTGTGGGTATAGTAATGTTAAAAAAATGTTGTCAGTCCATATCGGATATATGGCTATTCATCACTTGCAGCATATCAGCTAGCTGGTGTCGCTGGGTCTCGTCGAAGCTCTGTAGCAGCTGAGCTACAAACTGCGAGCGCTCCTGCTTAAAGATGACAATGCGTGCACGCCCATAATCGGTCAGGCTTACCAAGGTAACCCTGTTGTCCTCTGGCTTCGTGCGTCGTGTGACCATTGCTGTCGCTTCCAGTTGTTTCAAATGGCGCGTTACGGCTGCAGCGTCAATGCCAACCTCTTTTTGCAGCAGAGTTTGACTAATCTCCTCCACTTGATACAACTTGCACAATAGCTGCAATCTGGATGCGCTGACTCCTGCACAACGCTCAAACTTGGAGCTAATCTGCTTGTTCAGCAACAACAGCATGTCAAAAATATACTCAGGCTCGGATGGTGTCTGGGTGATATCAATCTCTCCTCCCTTAAGCATATCGCTGGGCTTCATGATCCGACCTTTGATCCATCAATTATTGATCTATCAAGTAATATACATCCTCTTTAAAAATAAATCAAGTCCCTGAGAAAAATAAAGTGCTCTTTGCAAATAAAAGCTGAGCGACTCACACAGAGCCACTCAGCTTTTGTTTCATTAGCTTACTTGTTCAATCATCAATCATCATGTAATAGGAGATAAGGGTTGGTATACCGTTAAGTTAAACAATCCCGTGGGACAGCATTGCGTCGGCCACACGCACAAATCCTGCGATATTGGCTCCGACAACCAGATTGCCCGGCACACCGTATTCCTCAGCCGCCTTCACGCTGTTAGCATAGATATTTTTCATAATATCATGCAGCTTGGCATCCACTTCCTCAAAGGTCCATGACAGGCGCATGCTGTTCTGAGACATTTCAAGCGCCGAGACTGCTACTCCGCCTGCATTGGCAGCCTTGGCTGGCCCGAACAAAACCCCATTGCCCAAAAACACTTCAATGGCCTGTAGCGAGGATGGCATATTGGCACCTTCGCCTACAGCTTTTACGCCATTGCTTACCAGCAACTGGGCTGCTTGCTCGTCAATCTCATTCTGTGTGGCGCATGGCAGTGCGATGTCGCATGGGATCGACCAGATCCCCGAACAGCCTTCTGTATAGATTGCGCCTGGACGCTCTTGAGTATACTCGCTAATCCGCAGACGGTTCACTTCTTTCAGCTGCTTTACCAGCTGCAGATCGATACCGTCTGGATCATAGATGTAGCCATTCGAGTCACTACATGCCACGACTGTAGCACCGAGCTGCTGTGCTTTTTCAATCGCATAAATAGATACGTTCCCTGAGCCCGACACGACGACGCGTTTTCCTTCAAAGGACGATCCCTGAGCCTGCAACATCTCGTTTACAAAATATACACAACCGTAGCCAGTCGCTTCTGTACGTGTGAGACTGCCTCCGTAATGAATGCCTTTACCCGTCAGGACGCCACCTTCATGCCCTCCGCGAATCCGCTTGTACTGCCCGAACATGTATCCGATCTCACGTCCGCCTACACCAATATCCCCTGCCGGAACATCGGCATCTGGACCAATATATTTATACAACTCCGTCATGAAGCTTTGTGTAAAACGCATCACTTCGTTATCTGATTTCCCTTTGGGATCAAAATCCGAGCCGCCTTTACCTCCACCGATGGGAAGACCCGTCAATGCATTTTTGAAAACTTGCTCAAAACCCAAAAATTTGACGATTCCCAGATATACAGACGGATGGAAGCGAAGTCCACCTTTATAAGGCCCTATCGCACTGTTAAACTGCACGCGGAAGCCACGGTTGACCTGTACAACCCCTGCATCATCCACCCAAGGTACACGGAAGGTAATGACTCGCTCCGGCTCCACTAGCCGTTCCAGAAGCCCCTGCTGCATATACTTAGGGTGCTTAGCCAATACCGGAATTAGCGAATCCAATATTTCCTTGACGGCCTGATGGAATTCATTCTCATGAGGATTGCGCGCGATAACCTTCTCAAAAACGGACTGTACATATTCGGCTGCTGCTTGTTGACTCTGCTCTGGACGGATCATGGTCATTATTTAATACACCCCTTTTATAATTAGCCCCTCTGTTAAATGACGGAACGACTTTATTCTGCACCTTCGAGAGTGGAACTTTATGTATTCATAAAATTTAGTTAACTATACATGATTTTTTATAATAATACATCTAATTCGCCTATAAAAAATTTTTGTATCCTTCATCAAATAACTCTATGAACCTCTCATTGCCTGTTAGTTTATTAAAGCTAAATCCCTTGATTCACGGGCTTTTTTCACGATTTCTAAGACCCTAACACCTTACTCCACATGGCATTATAATGTGAACAAATTGAAACTAAAACATACAGCACATCTGGAAAATATGGAAATAAAAAAGAGGCTGCGCGCAGGGCGTAGCCTCTTTTCCCATTCTTTTACACATAAAAGGCTTCAAGCTGACGCACAATTTCTGCCTCGTCATGCTCTACCACCTGCTGATGCTGCGATTTCGAGAATAATTGTTCAATTTGCGTCGGGAACTCCTGCTTGATGTCCACCAGACGGATAGCTTCATCAAATTTGGCCGGATGTGCTGTCGCAAAGGTCACACATACTTCGTCCGCGCCATTATACGCCTCATATGCGGCAATACCGCAAGCCGTATGCGGGTCGAGCAAATAATCGTACTCGGCTTTGTATTTTTTGATCAGCTCCAGACACTGCTCATTCGAAGCACCGAGCGCTTCAAAATCCTGCTGCACCCGTTTTAAATCCTCTGCACTGATCACAATCCGTCCCTCGGTCTTGAGGTTATTCATGTATTCAGATACCTTGGCTGTATCTTCTCCAAGGAAGTAGTACAGATATCTTTCGAAATTGCTCGCCACCTGAATGTCCATCGAAGGACTGTATGTGCTTTTAAAGTCGCCTGGCTTGTATTCGCCTGTCTTCACAAAGCGCTCCAAAATATTATTTTCATTGGTGGCAATAATCAGCTTATGGATCGGCAGACCCATTTTTTTCGCAAGAAAGCCGGAAAAGATATTGCCAAAGTTGCCGGATGGCACGCTGATATTAATCTTTTTCGTACCGGCAGACTCCTGCGCCCGGAAATAAGCATAGAAGTAATATACGGTTTGCGCCAAAATACGCACAAAGTTAATCGAGTTAATTGCCCGCAAATGATGTTTAGCTTTGAAATCCAGATCGGCAAACAGATCCTTAATGACCTTCTGACAATCGTCAAAGTTCCCTTTGACGGACAGATTCAGTACATTTTCATCGTCAACTGTCGTCATTTGCAGCTCTTGTACCTTGCTCACCTTTTGGTGTGGGTGCAAAATACAGATTTTAATGCCTTCCTTGCCCCGCACGCCCTGAATCGCCGCTGCCCCGGTATCACCTGAGGTTGCACCCAAAATGTGAATGATCTCATTCTGCTTTTTGGACACGTAGGAATAAAACTCACCCATAAATTGCAGCGCCACATCCTTGAACGCGAACGTAGGCCCGTGGAACAGCTCCAAAATAGACAGGGAATCGTTGATCTTCTTCACTGGCGTAACTTCCGGGTGACGGAAGCTCGCGTAACTGCGCTCCACCAGCTGCTCCAAATCTTCACGAGGAATCTCATCATTGATATACAGCGCAAAAACTTCCAGCAGCAGCTCTCTGTAGCTCAATGTAGCCCATTGCTCTAACGTAGCTCCCGACACGGTCGGAATCTGCTCCGGTACCATCAGACCTCCATCGTCAGCTAATCCCATGAGCACGGTATCAATAAATCCCTTGGCTTCTACTCGACCTCTAGTGCTAATATATCTCATATACATCCCCCAATAAAAATTCAATTTGAACCTTTTTTCGAATATATTATTGTCTATAATACCCTGTCGCGGTGCTGTAACCAAGCCTTTTTTTCATATTTCAAAGACTTTCTCCTACTTTACCATACCTCGATGCATCAGGCATCTGTGATCGCTAAGCAATTATAACGTCAGGAACAGCCCGTGAGTCTGAAAAAAGAAGGCCGCTCCAGTCATTAGGAACCTGAAATCGAGAGTGCAGCCAGCTTGAGCGAAGGCGATGTGCAGCTTCCCGTAAAACGTAAATCGTTGCCAACTTCCTCTACCTGCTGCAGCACATCAAAGAAGTTGCCCGATACGGTGATCTGATTGACTGCTCTGATCACTTGCCCCTGCTCAATCCAGTATCCCAGACAAGCCAGCGAAAAGTTACCGGACGCCGTATTCGTACCCGCATGCAGCCCTTGCAGCTCTACGATCATCAACCCGCGATCCGTCTTGCGAATCATGTCCTCCAACGTAGACGTGCCTGGTTCCACATACAGATTATGATACGACACACCAATTTTACCGTTATAGCTGCCCTTGGAAGCATTAGAGGTACTTTCCACCCCAGCCTTGCGGGCTGTCTTGCGGTTATGGAAATACGTCCGTAGTTCCCCGTCCTTGATGATCTCATTACGATGGGTTGCGCTGCCTTCGGCATCAAACGTACTGCCTGCGGGAACGTTCTCCATCAGCGGATCATCAATTAGCGTAATACGCTCGCTTGCCACCTTTTGCCCCAGTTTCCCAGCCAATCGCGAAAAGCCTTTATCCACCGATTCCGCTGAAAATACCGACGTATACGCAGCCAGCAATTGCGCTGCTGCATCATGACGGAAAATGACTGGATAGTTATCCGATTGGATCGTGTGCGCACCCAGCTTGGAAACAGCCTCTTTTACGGCTTTATGCGCCACATCCGCAATATCGATTTCTTCCACACTTCGCAGGGAATAATCATGCCAGCCCCCAGTTACCGTCTCGTCATGGTCTGCTGCAATCACATACACATAAGCGGTTGCTAGGCTTTTGCGACGATGGCAGTGCAGTCCTTTGGTATTTACTATCAGAACCTCATTTTCACGAATGCTGACCGAGCAATGCCGAGCCATCACAATCCGTGGATCTGCGGCAAGCGCTGTGCGCTCCATTTCTAGCGCCGCTTCGATCAGAATCTCAGGAGCGGTGTCGGCCAACGCTGAGGCATAGGCAGGCTGCTCAGGATAACTCTCAGAGCCTGCGAACAGCTCATCCTGTTCCTCGCTCTCCAATATGTCCGCATTGCTGCGTGCTTCATCCAATAAAAAGTCGATCACGTCCGGTTCCAGCTTCTCTGTAGAGGCATAGCCCATTTTCCCGTTAATGACACCCCGGAAGGAAAGCCCACCGTTTTCAACGATGGTATATTGGTCAATTTCTCCCTTCAGTACCTTCACCGAGGTAGAACGTCCATTTACATAGTAGATTTCCATATCCACGTAGCCGATTTCCCGACCTTTTGTGAACAACGCTTCCTGAAATTGCTGAATGTTCATCGCCTATTCCCCCTTCCGTCCGCCGACGGTCATCTCGGACACGCGAATTGTCGGCTGTCCGCAGTTCACCGGAAGACTTCCACTGACCGAGCCGCACATCCCCTGACCATAATCCAGATTGTTGCCGACCATATCAATATTTTGCAGGGTTTCAATCCCTTTGCCGATTAGCGTTGCCCCTTTAACCGGCTCGGCAATTTTGCCGTTGCGAATCATATACGCCTCTTCGACTGCAAAATTAAACTCGCTCGTCGAAGTATTCACCGAACCACCACCCAGCGATTTGGCATAGATCCCGTACTCCGTATTCGCAATGATCTCTTCACGGGTCGAATCCCCGTTCGCAATAAACGTATTATTCATACGGGATGCAGGTGCGAATTTATAGGACTGTCTTCGTCCTGACCCTGTCGCAGGCACACCCATCTGGCGCGAGCCCATGCGGTCGATCAGATATCCTTTTAAAATGCCGTTCTCGATCAGTACGTTGCGCTGTGTCGGCGCTCCTTCATCATCGATATTGAGCGATCCCCACGCGTTCTGAATCGTTCCATCATCTATAGCCGTGACAAGCGGCGAAGCCACCTGCTGCCCGATCTTATTGGCAAACACGGAGGTTCCATGGGCCACCGCCGTAGATTCCAGCCCGTGTCCACATGCCTCGTGAAAAAGAACGCCGCCGAAGCCGTTCTCAATTACGACAGGCAGTCTGCCGCTAGGTGCATATCCCGCTTTGACCATTGTGGTCGCAATACGAGCGGCGTGTCTGGCATTTTCTTCGATATTCAGGTTCTCCAGAAATTCAGTCCCTGCATATGCGCCCGGCCCGCGAAAGCCAGATTGTCTATGCTCCCCATCGGTCGCAATCGCGCTTATTCTCATGCGTGTATACGTACGGGTATCCTCCACCAGCAGCCCGTTGCTATTGGCAATCAGCACGTTTTGGATTGAGTTACTAATCCCAATGGAAGTTTGCGTGATGGAAGGATCGTATTGGCTTGCCGCCTCATGCGCCCGTCTCATCATGTCGATCTTGGCGCGTTTCTGTGAACCGTCAGGAATGATCGCAATCGGATGTTGGTTAGAGATCGCATGGGGATGGAGTGTAATGGTGTGTGTACCTGGTGCTCCACCGCCGCGAATGGCCTTGGCAGCCGATTTGGCCAGTCGGATCAGGCTCTGCTCGCTCATATCACTGGTGTAGGCATACACCGAGAAATGCTCCTTCATGATCCGAATGCCAATCCCAAAATCCCGGCCTGACAGCGCTGTATCCACGACGCCTCCGGTCATGCCCAGTTGTCCATTGGTACGGTCCTCAACGAACACCTCTGCAAAATCTCCGCCCGTCTCCAGCGCGGCTTGCAGCATATCCTGAATCTGTGTTGGATGTATCATCACGTTCCTCCTCATTTTTGCCATGTTTCTTATTGTACGGTTATTCGTTCAAGAAAATATGCGGGTTCATGTTTATTTCCCATAACTTTACTATACATGATGTTGGGAGTGGGTGTAACTATCTGGGTGGCAAGTGGTTTGAAGGAGCTTGAAGATTCTATGTTTGGGATGGAGGGATTGAAATGAGAAAACCCGATCAGACCGTGAAGGGTCATGTCGGGTTATTGGAAAAAAATTGATTACTGGTTGGGTTGAGCAAGTACGTGCATATGATGCCGCTACGTAGACGGATCATTCTTCCGATCGCTGTTGCCCCCATATTTTTTGGATTATATTTTAACGGTAAAAATCCGGTGACGGTTATTGCTTACGAAGCAGCTTTCCTACGGAAAGCTTTCAGCCGAACGCTCCGCTTCTTCAGAACGATTCCGTCTCCTCCGCTGCTATGCTTGGGTTTGCTTCATTTTGTTCGCCAAAATACTTTTTTTCAAACGAACTTTAAACAATTCCCTGCGAAGGTCCAGTTCCATGATATGAAGATGGTCGGCCGCTTTTTTGACGGTTTCCAGGTGAAGTACGCTTGCCTTTTGAGAAATAATAGCTAGAGCATCCCAAATGAGCTTTGTGCATGTTTTAAGTCTCTCTATGTGTTCGTCTTCTTGCTGCACCAAGTTCTCGTATTCTTCAGCAGTATTTTCAGATGAGTTTGTATGTTCCATGCTCTTTAGTATCTTAGGTTGGGTATCCAAGTTACCATCTCCTTTTTATTCAAAGTGTAGCAAAGGATGATAACGGATGTGGTACGTGGATACGTAGCAATGAGAGAATAATAGATAAGATTATTAGAACAATTTAGTGTGCAAGATAAATTAAGACTTTTTGACATTCCAAGATAAGAATTATATCTAACTTAGAAGCTATAAAAGTACAACTAAATGAATAAATATTATTTCAATACCTTAAACCTCGCACTGTTCTTCAGTCTGTCGCTACATTATATTTTCAATTACATAAGTATCATTTCTATTCAAAATCATTAGTCCCGTAAAATAAATTACCTGATCTTTCTCACCAAATGGCTGTACCTTAAAAGAAATACCTTCTTCACAAAATAAGCTTCAATTATAATAATTGAAAAAAGAGCTGTCGAAACAGCTCATGGATACTTCATAATCACATGCTTTATGTTACTTTTTTTGAAATGGGGATCCATATTTCACTTTTGAAAGTCGGTGAGGTTATATCTTTACTCTCATTCCATAGGATTTCCGGGCCTTCTATTTGTTCATAGTTTGAGGATGGGAACCATTCGGAATAAATACGTCCCCACACATCTTGTAGCGCATCAGGAAATGATCCGATTGCTTCGAATACTGCCCACGTTGAGGCAGCAACTTTAAGTTGTGTTAGGTTATCCGGACACTCCTTTGTTGTTGCAACGCCAATATAGTGATCAAGCTCCCCTTTTTCCTCCATTCTACCTTCAGAAAAGTTCGTGGACGCACTAAGCAACCCCATAGGCTCGACATTAGAAATTCTTTTAAGATTATTGATCGTTTCACCATCTAAACTTTCCCACATCGCAGCAATCTCTGGATTAACCCCGTTAAAAATAATAGGAACTCTTTTTTGAATACCAACAATGCGAAATGCCCCTTTTTCTTCAATTCGATAGTTCATTTCACTTCCCCCTTTAATGGATAACTGGAAGGTCATTCGTGGATATGCTTTTAGCGAACGGCCATTAATTCTAGCTTCAGACGGCGTTAAGCCATGTAAATTTTGAAAAGCTCTTGTAAAAGAATCTGGTGAATTATACCCGTATTTAATCGCGATATCAATAACCTTTACATTGCTATCTTTAAGCTCAAATGCTGCAAGAGTGAGGCGTCTGCGGCGGATGTATTCTGATAACGTAACACCTGCAAGAAAAGAAAACATCTTTTTAAAATGAAATTCAGAGCAGTAAGCCAACCTTGCTACCTCTTTAAAGTCAATATCATTAGTCAGGTTTTCTTCAATATACTTTATTGCTTCATTCATGCTCTTAAGCAAATCCACTATAAGACCTCCTTCATCAATAGAATAGCAGTAGTTGAATATATCCACCCGACAATTCCTGCACAATATTGTAGGGTCTATTCTTATTCATAAGTTTAGTACACAAACTTATATAACATAACTAATTAAGTAAGAATATCTTTAATAATCAATGCCCTTTCAATAAAAGATCCACCTCACCGGATTTATTATAATTAATATATGTTCCATCAATAAAGATTTTCATTATTCGGTATAACCAATGGGTCATTCTGTAAACTAAGTCTCTCTTTTAACCGATAAATACATATGCTGGGTTGTTTATTAAATATCACCTCTCGCCCCTTTTTTGCGTACAAACCTTGTTATACATATTTATATTGACTCACTGTTGTACTCATCTGCGGCTTCTGTAATCTGAAGCGAATGCAAGATGACGTGCTTTACTTGGAAATACCCATCGCATCTAGAAAGGAGTCATGAACTCACTTGAGCGTATTATCAGATGGGATTGGATATGAAAGCCTACGCTTTTATGGTCCCTTTCAGCCACTACACATCGAACAACTTCAAATAACAAGCACCATTAATGATCATGCCTATTTACATATCAGTGGCATGCTCTCCGAAGAACAAGGAGCTGCATGCATCGGACAGGATATGGAGCAAGAGCCGATTGTGATTCGTCAGTTGGATGATCAGGGACAATCGCTGAGAAGGCTGTTCCATGGGATTGTCACGCGTATATCCGTACATTGTGTGCGAGGCGTGTATACGTTTGAACTAGAGGCCGCTTCCCATTCGTACCAGATGGATATTAAGCGTAAAAGGCGCTCCTATCAAGATATTCACCGCACCTATGATGATCTGGTCACTGCGCTGGTTCGAAAATATCAATACGGAGATGCCATTGATACGGTAAGCAACTATGCCAAACTAGAGACATTTGTTTTACAATATGAGGAGACCGATTGGGCGTTTTTAAAACGTCTCGCTTCTCGCTTTGGCTCCGTACTCGTGCCAGAGGTAACCGCAGCCTCGCCCAAGGTTTTCTTCGGGATGCCCGAAGGCAAGCAGCATAAGGTGGAGCGGGATGTATTTTATCGAGTACGAAAAACGTTTCATGAGCTGGATGCGGAAAAGCCAGGAGAACGTGCTGGCTCGTATGTCACCTATATGATCGAAAGTCTGCAATACTATGCGCTGGGCGACCTCATCACGTTACCCATTGGACAAGGCAAAGAACTGGTCGTAGCTCGAGCCGTGACCACACTAACAGATGGCTTGCTGCGTACCCGTTATGATCTTCAAGCCGAACAGGATATCCGCTATGCTCGGTATGAAAACAATCAGGCCACCGGAATTTCGTTGACAGGAACGGTGCTCAAGGTACAACAGGATTTCGTACAGCTTCAACTAGACATTGACCCGAAGCAAGATCCTGCTAAAGCCTGCTGGTTTCCCGTAGCCACCCGTTATGTCGCTGAAGAACATAGTGGCTGGTACGATATGCCTGAAGTAGGAGAACAGGTGGAGTTATATCTGCCTACCCACCGCGAACAAGATGCCTATGTAACGGATTCACTGCGACAACAACGCCACACCAATGGACAGCCGAATGTGAAGGTATGGCAACATGTACAAGGTAGCAGCGTAGAAATGTCTAAGCATGAGCTGACTCTATCCACCTCCGGTGAATTTTCCATTACACTGCATGAAGGTAACGGCATTACGATCAACAGTCCGGGGAATGTGCAGATTCAGGGTGGTCACGTGAAGCTCGATGCTGGCGAGGAGCTTTCGCTAGAAGCTGGAACGGGCGCTGTATCTGAAAGGCGGAGCCAGCAGCATGGTTCTGGATGGTGAGACGGATACCAAAGCTCCAGTGATATATCAGGAAGGTACGGTGAAAGCTCCTGTTTTCGTAGCCGACCTCCCCCCTGTGCCTGAGCCACCATTGATGAGCATAAAGGCATATAAGGCTGCACAATCCGCAGCCAAGGATTCATCTAGCAGCCAAGCATCTCCCCCTAAAGCAAAAGTCACCAGTCCAGCAGAGCTTCAACAGGCGAATGCCATGATGGGGACAGTATCCAAGCTATTAGGCTCCATTCCGGTAATGGGGAAAGTAGCTGGCGTTGTTGTGGGAGTGCTAAGTGGACCTGCGGCGGGGGTGATTCTGAAAGCAACCGCAGCAATCCCTGTTCGGAGCAAAGGAACCCCTACCGTTGGAGGCAGTAGCAAGGGGAGCGAAGTTCACCCATTAAAATACTTGGCTGGTTTGGCCATGCAAGGGTTGATTAGTTTACACGAGCATGAGAAAGCTAAACAAGCCTATTATAACAAGTGGATTCTAGGGAAAGTGTATACGAGTGCACGTCATATTGTGAATTCCGGTGGCACATTGGAACTAGTTCAAAACCTACTGAAAGAATCGAATGCCATGGTTCATGCGTATCAGCAAGTTCCGGAAGATGTAAAAAAACGCTGGAGAGCCGATTACGACAGCCGCATGGCACAGCAGCAGCCTAAACAACAAGTTGAGAAGCCTAAGTCTTGGTGGGATCGTTACCTGGATTATACGGGTAGCAGCGCGATGATAAAAAGTCAAATAGCCATGGAGCAGGCACATGCTTCTCAAAAAACAGCAAACAGCCTTGCTGAATTATACAAAGGCATAGAGCAGGCTAATAACGTAAGGGCTCAAAATCAATTAAACTCCATTGGTGAATTTTTAGATTATTGGTCATTTGGTATACCTAAAGGATTGTATCAAGCCTATATGGAGCGCGGACGTAATCAAGGTAACTCTGGTAGTGACGCAATCAATTTTGCTACATTTGGAATAACAGAGGCTATACGTGGAGCTTTGACACCTGAAGATCCTTTGTCACCAGACCATTTGTCCAATGTCATTAGTGTAGCAGCGATCGTTGAGGGGGCCGGTTCATTTTTCAAGCCGAAAACCATACTAAATTTACCAGTTAAAGAACCTGTTCGTCCAGGTCCTAAAATCATAAATGAAAAAACAGAGCCACCCCAACTTCCAAACCTGAAGCCCAATAAAGAGATTGAGGGGGTGGGTAATTCTGCAAAGATACCTAGAACAGGACCAGAATGGGATGAGTATTTCCGTTCAAAATATGGCGATGATAATGTAGACTGGAAAACTAGTTCTGAATACAACCTATATGGTCCTAATTATATTCCTTATACACCAAAAATCAGACCGAATGCTATCACTACTAAGCCTTCATTACCTAGAGGGGGGAGACCGGAAGGAAATTATGCTGATACTAAAGGTAAAGGTAGCCGAGGATTAGAAAGACAAAATGAAGCTGCAGATGTACTCACGGAACAAGGATATCGTACGACAATGCTTGACGAACTTGATAATGGAAATGGTTATGGTATTGATCCTAAAAAAAGTCCAGATTTCATAATAGAGAGGCAAGTATTTGATTGCTACGCTCCTGATACAACTACGAGTCTACGGAACATTCTTGATACACTCAGAGAGAAAACTACAAAACAAGCTAGAAGAATAGTGTTAAATTTAAATGATTATCCTATTGAAAAAAGACGCGAGCTTATTGAAAATTTAAAAAGTCAAACACACAAGGATTTAAAACATTTAGATGAATTGCTAATCATTGAAGATCGTCAAGTAACTAGAGCGTACTGGAGGTTTGAGTAAAATGGATTATAGGTTATCTATTGGCTCTAATTTGTCTAGAGAAGCCTTGGGAAAGTTTCTTTACAATATGATATGTGAAGTGTTAGTAATGGAAATAAATTTTTATGAAGTAGAAGTAAAAGATTGGTCTGATACTCGACAGGTGAGTATTAGTTGCACTTATTTTTCTATAAGCATTAATTTAGATGATGAGGATGACTATTTAGAACGTTTTCGAGAAATGAATCTCGAAGATCACGGCGTAGATACAAATGTTCTTATTAGTATTCAATTTGTATCGCGTACTTTTGATATTGGATGGTTAAAAATACTCGAAGTTATTGGAAAACTATTGAGGTTGAACGATCAAGATTTGGTTGTTGAAGATGATTCCTCATACCCACTATTAAAAAGAATTAAAGGGCGTTTATTTATCAATAATAATCTAGATGAATATCAAACCAGGTATATCACTAAAGAAAATCTAGAACTGCTGAATTATCCTTATTTAGAAAAAGACTTTTTTAAAGATAGCGGATATCGAAGGTAACTTTTTTCTGTTAATTGCATGATAAAAGTGAAATCAGAATATCTTAAATAACATTTTTCATTACGTCGAACGGGTCGATTATGGTCAGATACTACCATGATTGACTTGTTTTTTTGCTTTCCTCTTTGCCCTAATGCCGTCTGGTGATATGAACAAGCTGGTGAGATTAGAGGATAAAGGGTTGAAGGTAAAGGGTGAAAGACGAGAGATTCCCAATGACGGCAGCTATTTAACTACAGATGGTGAAAACGATGAGGAGGAATGAGCCTTTTTTCCACACAAAAAAATAATTTTTCATCCCTCCCTATCATTAGCCGACCAAAAGAATAAATTTAAAAATTAAGATGACTTTTAATCTAAGCCTGAGAGGAAGAAATATGTGATTGAAAAAATTATACACCTAATAACAAACGCGTCTTTAGATAAAGATGATCGTGTTATAGTAGCTTCTCTAAAGTTATTAAAAAATGATTGCAATTTAGAAGAATTAGAAGGCGATTACTTTGCTCAACTTGTTAGTATGATTCCTCTGGTTAAAGAACAGAGTACAAAGGCACTTTTAATCGAAACAATTGTGGAATCTCCAGAATTCGTTAGCGACGATACGATACTGGACGAATATGTGAAACTTATATCAGAAGGTGCTACTAACGTTCAGGAAGCTGCAAGATGTTTAGGTGCATTTACCGCCTCCGGCTCTACAAACAATCAGATATTCTTACAATTGGCCAATAAATTAAATAATACATTTGCCGTTGAAATACTAGTTTCAATGGGACGTTCTAATTGGGGAGAAATCCCTCATTACCTAGAATCATTTGCTCAAGAGGTTCAAAAAGCACAAAGGATAAGATATCGTTCAGGAATAATTGCAGCCTTTTTATTAATTGTTCATCCTCTATGTTCAGAATATGCTCAAATCAGTTCGTTATCTTTTGGATATCCATTTACTGAAGCAGCTGTGAATGATTGGGCGTGGGTAACTCCAAAAAATACAGAAAATATAGTACAAAGGAAAATAGTAACCTCAAAGGAAGCTGAGGTATTGGTGAAATTAGGGGGCTTATTACGAAATAATATGGACTTGAATTCAAATGAAATTGCAAAGCTCTACACCGAGTTTTTTGAAGATAAGAACCCATTTGATGTTATTTACACTTTACCAAAATAAAAAACATAACGTCCAAGAAGTCGCGCGAGAGTTGTTTGGTATCGGACTTAGTTTTCTCTAGGGAAATTGAAAAAACATCCTCGCTTCAATTGATTGGATCATCTTAAACTGATAAAGTTCAAGCCCTATAACTATGCAAGAAATCGAAGAACCCGCCCCTATCTTTCCCCTAAAACAATGACTTGAGATCCCTCCCCATCTAAAGGCGTTTGACTTGAAAAAGAAAATGTTCGAAGAATACAACGCCGGGGAAAGATGGGCGTCAAAGCAGATAAGTAACGTTCATATTGATATTGTGTTCAATAGGAGGATAATTAAATGCTTATAATAAAGGCTTTAACAAAGATGTTCGAGGATTGGGGTGAAGATATAGATGATTTCTATATTACTTATAATGTTGATATCGGACCCAGTGAAATAAATGGAGCATCAGACATGTTTTCATTTGAACTAATAAGTCCTAAAAGGTTAGCTAGGATGACAGGTCAAGGTGATATTATTATCGGGCATGGTCATTTTATAGCAAGGGACTTTAATGAAATTATACTTGAAGCAACATTAAACCGTATCATTAATAAATGCGTAGATGATGATATGAATAAGGCATACAAAAACCTATCTGCATATTTTCGTTGGGAGATGGACGAATAATTAAACAATATCCCTGGAAACCAGAATTATATTTAGATAAGGCTAATTCTCTATTAGAAAAAATAAGTTAAAATACAAACAATTTTAAATTTTATTTCATCTAAAACCAAAAATACCGTGATGGATCACAAAGAAAAAATAAGGAAGTGTGCAAAGATGAAAAGAACAGATTTACCACTTGTCAGAACAGCAAAATTGGGACGTGACATCATTGCAATTGATGGCTGTCCCTTATCCTGTTGCAAGAGTTGCTTAGCAAGGCATGAAGTTCAACCCAAACACCATTTCACGCTGTTTGACTTTGACGTACCTAAAATGCCTGCTGGCATAAACAAAAAGCAAAAAGATGAACGACTTCGTTTTGAAGACGTTCATCTTTATTTTCATATAGAGATTTCCTCAAAATAAGTTGGGTCATGTATTATAATTTTTTTACCTGAAACTGTAATAATATTATCTTTCTTTAACTGATTTAACACACCGCTAACTGTTTCTCGAGACGTTCCGGATATTTTAGAAATTCCGATTGTTGTCAGTGGACACGAAATGACAATCTCTTCACCGTTTTGTTCCCCTAAATCCTGCCTTAAATAATTAAGTGACTGAATTACCCGATCTTGTGCATTGGGGATTGTAATATATTGTATGCGATGTTCATGAAGTTTTAAGATCACAGAAAACTGCTTAACAACAAATAATAATTGTTTTTGATTGGCTTTCAACATATCCTCAAAAATCGCCGTAGGCATATAATACACATCCACATCTGTCAGTGCTTCTGCCGAGTAATTATATCTTTTATCTGTAAACATACCGCCATAAGGAAAAATTGAATATTGTTTTACATAGTCCTCATATAATAAATTTCCACTTTGATTTACCCGCTCTAACTTTACAAAGCCATCTAACATAAGGTAAATTCGTTCCCTTAAGTCCCCTTCTAAAAATAAAAATTGACCCTTCTTATAAGTTCGCCAATAGACAAACTCTCTTAAGATTTTTAATTTTTTTTCTGATAAATCAGCAAATAAGCTAAACTGTTTTAAATTTTCCACGACATTCCTTTTATTCATAAATACACCTCTCTTGTTTCATAATAGAAATAATATGAATTTTATCATTTATCCTATGTACTGAGCAATTTAGCTCTCCATAAACTATAAATGATCAATGAAACAAGCAGGCCGAATTCGGGAGCAAAAGCCAGCCCAAACTCGACCATATTGTTTAAAGAGCAGTATTTTTTAATGTTATTTATACATGCACAGATCCCTCTTGTTTAGAAATAACCGTGCCTGTTTTTCCTTCTAATGCTTCATATACCTTCTCTAAAGAAGTAATAATGGCTTTTCGTTCTGAATTTGTATTAACAAAATGAATAGCAGCTTCAATTTTGGGAAGCATACTTCCGGCTGCAAAATGTTGTTCCTTTATATATCCTTCTAATTCATCAACGGTTACAAACTCTAACCTTTTTTGATTTGGCTTATTAAAATTCACATACACAAAATCAACTGCAGTTAAAATGACAAGCGTATCGGCACCTACTAATTCAGCTAATTTCTGAGCGGCGAAATCTTTATCAATAACTGCTTCAGTCCCTGTTAATCCTTCTTTAGAATGAATTACCGGAATTCCGCCACCTCCAACAGCAATGACGATATTGCCATCATTTACCAAAGAATCAACCACTTTATATTCAAGAATGCTTACAGGTGTTGGTGACGGTACCACTCGTCTCCATCCTCTTCCTGCATCTTCTTTAAATACCACTTTTGTTTCCTTCATTAACTCTCTTGCTTCGTCCTCTGTATAAAAAGGCCCTATTGGTTTTGTGGGATTATTAAATGCTTCATCTTTTTCATCGACGACCACTCTTGTTACGATTGTTACCACATCTTTATTTATACTCTGTTTTCTCAATACTTTTGCAATCGCATTTCCCATCCAATAGCCAATCATTCCTTGACTCATCGCACCACAAGTATCCAATGGCATTGCAGGGTTTTTTTCCGATTCCGCCGCTTTTTGCTGTAATAAAATATTTCCTACTTGCGGACCATTCCCATGGACAATTACGACATCCACATCATTTTCTATTATTTTCACAAGTTGTTCCGCTGTTTTTTCTAATGCTTCTTGTTGTGCCTTTGCCGTAGCGTTACCGGATTGTATAGCATTTCCGCCTAGTGCCACTACAATTTTTCTTCGTGCCATACTTCAACCCTCCAATTGTTTTCATTTCCAAAAAATTCAAATTGCAATATTCCCCGTAACTAATTCATAGATTGTGAATACTGCCAAAGCAGCAATAGCAACAGATAATATCAGTTCCACCTGAGTAAATATTCGCTTTGGATTATTTTGCTTTTGCAGCTTATAATAGATGAAAATGCCTGGTGCATATAAGGTCATTGCTAATAACAAGTAATCTAATCCAGCCGCATAAACTAACCAAATTCCATAAATACTTGCAACTATACCAATGACTATATTGATGGTTCGGGCTTTTTCTTTTGATCGCAAGCTATACTTCAATTGATAAAATGCTGAAAATACATAAGGAATTAAAATAGCGGAGGATGCTAGAGAAAACGCAAAATTATACGCTTTATCCGAAAAAATGAAGGTTAATAAAAAAAGTTGAATTAAACCATTTGTAATCCATAATGAATTTACAGGGGCTTTATTTTTATTCTCTTTCGCAAACCACTTTGGAAATACCCCATCTTTAGAGGCTAAATATGGAATTTCAGATGCGAGTAAAGTCCATCCTAACCAAGCGCCTGAGGCGGAAATAATCAATCCTAGGTTAATAAATGTAGCGCCCCATTTTCCAACAACACTTTCAAATAAATAGGCCATAGCTGGATTTTTTAAATTAACGATATCCGCTTGCTGCATAAGCCCGAGAGATAATAATGTAATCAATACGTAAATAATAAGTGTTCCTATCAAGCCAATGACTGTCGCTTTCCCGACATCACTTTTATTTTTTGCACGGCCAGATAGAACAACAGCCCCTTCAACACCAGTAAATACCCAGACAGTTACAAGCATTGTGCTTTTAACTTGGCTGCCTACCGCCCCCCAAGTAAAAGTACCGCCTTGTCCCCAAAGTCCATCTATAAATACATTGATTTTAAAGGAAAAGATTCCCACAATAATAAATACGAACACAGGTACTAATTTCGCGATTGTAGTTACTAGATTTATAAGCGCTGCCGATTGTACGCCTCGTAAAATCAGCAGGTGAACACACCAAAGCAAGATACTCGCACCAATAATCGATGCTATATTTTGACCCCCATCAAAAATGGGAAAAAAATAACCTAATGAACTAAATAGTAAAGTTGCGTAAGCTACATTACCAAGCCATGCGGCTACCCAATACCCCCATGCGCTATTAAATCCCACGAAATTTCCAAATCCAGCTTTTGCGTAACTAAAAATACCACCATCCAAATCCGGTCTTTTTTTAGTTAAATTCTGAAAGGATAATCCAAGTGCAATCATTCCGATTCCTGTGATAATCCACCCAATAGTAATAGCTCCGGCGCCAGCTTCTTTGGACATATCACTTGCCAAGTTAAACGCTCCACCGCCTATCATTGAACCAACAACAAGAGCTGTTAAAGTAAATAATCCTAATTTTTTTTCTTCACCCACTACACTCACCTCTCTCTATTTGATAGAGTTAAGGAACAGAGAGAAAAAGAAGGAAGATTAATTCCTTCTTTACTCCATATTTCCTAAAGTAGCTGCTAAAACCGCTTTAATTGTATGCATTCTATTTTCAGCTTGATCGAATACTTTTGAATGCTTGCTGCGGAATACCTCATCGGTTACTTCCATTTCTCTCAATCCATATTTATCGTAAATTTCTTTTCCGTACGTTGTTTCCAGATCATGAAATGCAGGTAAACAATGTAAAAAAACAACATCATCGTTCCCAGTTTCCTTAATCATTTGCATATTTACTTGATAAGGTGAAAGCAGTTCAATACGTTCAGCAAATTTATCTTCTTCCCCCATAGATACCCAAACATCTGTGTAGATTACATCTGCGCCCGCAACAGCCTCTTCAATACTACTGGTTACCATTACCTGGTCACTAAATTTTTTGGCCAAATAAATGACTTCTTGTCCCGGCCATAATGATTTTGGCGCACAAATCCGAACTTCCATTCCAACGATTGAACCACCAATTAATAAGCTATTAGCAACATTGTTTCGGCCATCGCCAACATAAACGAGCTTTACATTTCGCAAGTGCCCTATATGTTCTTGGATGGTTAATAAATCCGCGAGCGTTTGGGTTGGATGCCACATATCCGTTAGACCGTTCCACACCGGTACACCCGAATGCTCAGCTAAAGATTCCACTGTTTTATGAGCAAAGCCGCGGAACTCAATTCCATCAAACATGCGGCCCAACACTTTAGCCGTGTCTTCTACGGATTCTTTTTTACCGAGCTGAATATCACCTTTACCTAAATACTCGGGATGCGCGCCTAATTCTGTACAAGCTACTGTAAATGCGCACCGTGTACGAGTAGAAGTTTTTTCAAACAAAAGAGCTATATTTTTTCCTTCCAAATAACGATGGGGAATGCCATTTTTCTTTTTCTCTTTTAAATCTGCTGCTAAATCGAGAAAATATAACAATTCCTCTTCTGTAAAATCTATCTCTGCAAGAAAACTTCTGCCTTTTAAGCTTGAATTAGTTTTTCCCATATTTATCCCTGCTTTCTCCATAATTTAAATATCTTTTCGAACGATTGGCATACTCATACAACGTGGACCCCCACGGCCACGGGATAATTCCGAGCTCAATATTTCAATTACCTCGATACCGTGTTCACGCATTAAAGCATTTGACACATAGTTACGGTCATACGTAACAACTACTCCTGGCGCAATGGCTAATGTATTGGATCCGTCATTCCATTGTTCACGAGCAGAGGCTATTACATCTCCTCCTCCACAAGGAATAAGAACCAAATCCTTCAAGCCCAAAACCTCTTTGAGAGATTCCATTAAAGAGGTGTGATGGGTAATTTTAAGCGTTTCTTCATCCGGGCCTTTCTCTAAAACATAAATATTCATATTTCCTTGCGGTCCTTGGATCGCTGGATGAATTGTAAATTTGTCATAATCAACCATCGTAAATACGGTATCTAAATGCATAAATGCCCTGCATTTTGGAATTTCAATGGCTAATACTCTCTTAAATTTTTCTTGACGGCTAAATAGATTTAGGGCTAAACGTTCAATGGCTTTAGCTGAAGTACGGGCAGATACACCAATGGCAATGGATTCTTCATTTAAAATGAGCTCATCGCCGCCTTCGATTGGAAATTCATAATTGCGATCCAGCCAAACCGGTACATTATGACTGGTAAATCTTGAATGATGTTTGATAACGTACTCCATAAACAATGATTCACTTCTTCGTGCAGTTTCTCTCATTTTATTAATCGTTAATCCATCACCAATAACAGCTGCAGGATCGCGGGTAAAATATAAATTTGGCATTGGAACTAAATAAAATGGAGAACGATCTTGCATAAATTCAGATAGTTGCATATTCTTACTCGTTTCAATTTCGTTTTTCCGTACACCACTCATTATTTTTTGAATTAAATCTTCATTTGAGAAGGAAAGTAAATATTCTTTTAAAATTTGATGTGAAACATTTCCTTCAGTCCTTCCTTCTTCTAACATTTGGTCAACAAATTCTTCTCTCAGTTTTTTATCCACTAATGCCTCGGCCGCGAGTTTTTCTAAATAAAGAACTTCAATTCCCCGATTGCGTAATGTTTGGGCAAAATAATCATGTTCTTTTTGAATCACCGGCAAAAAGGGAATATCGTCAAATAATAATGGCTGCAAATACTCCGGCGTTAAGTTTTCCAATTCTTGTCCCGGACGTTTTAATAAAACCGTTTGTAATTCCCCAATTTCCGAAGCCACATGCAATGGATGCTTCATTTGTCGTACCTCCTTTTTAATCTTTGATGTTTACAAGTTCATCATAAATAGTCCATGCTTTCCGTCTTGTGCAAACACCAACATTTTTGTTGAGAAATATTTCACGTTTTTATTTTTAAAATAACAAAAAAATGTATTTTTATAATATATTTTGTCAGTTTTATCTGCGGAACCTATTTCATATTACGCATATATGATGAATATCTGGGCTTTAACTGCTGATCTAAAAAAATACATTATCAACTTGCAGCCTATGTAGAATGCGAGCCGTATCAACAAGAAAAAAAGAGCGAAGGAACGCCCGCAAGGTAGCTGTGATGCTTGAGCCAACAAGATACATCACATCTACGGCATGCTCAGATTCGGGCACCCTACGCTCTTTAATTACTAAATTCAAGTAACCTCGTATTCTCTCTTGACAATCTACTAGCTAATTCTACTAGCTATCTTTATCTAAAAATTAAATTAAGTCTTTCTTCTAAAATCTTTCGATCCGATAGGGTTTGGGAAATGACAAGGCAGGTATCATTCCCGCATACACACCCTACCATTTCTCTCCATTTTGAACTATCTAATAAAACACCAATAACATTTGCATTGCCAGGTAACGTTTTTATAATCGTTAATTTATCGATATAATCAATCTTTACAACAACTTCTTTTAACTTCTTCTTTAACTTCAAATCAGTTTGCAAAGGCATTTCTGAGGAAACATTATATATCATAAATCCTTTCGAAGAAGCTATTTTTATTAATTTCAGCTCACGGATATCCCGGGAAATCGTAGCTTGCGTCACTATTACATCTTGTTCTGCCAACAGCTCTACTAACTTCTCTTGTGTTTCTATTTCATATTCGCTCACCAATTGCTTAATTAACCGATGTCTTTTTTCTTTTTTCATAGAAAGACACTCCTTTTCATATTATAGCTTTATCACATTTTGCTCTAATTTTCTATTATTTGCTATAAAGAGGAATACAGACTGTATACTCTATCTTTTAGAATACCGTTTACAGTCGTGTTATTGATGAATGCAAGAGTCATTT
This sequence comes from Paenibacillus sp. Lou8.1, assembly GCF_024213565.1. Lineage (NCBI taxonomy): Bacteria > Bacillati > Bacillota > Bacilli > Caryophanales > Paenibacillaceae > Paenibacillus > Paenibacillus sp. Lou8.1. Next base: position 221,349 of record NZ_JANAVN010000011.1, on the reverse strand, counting down.
ATTGAGAGATGAGCAGAATTTATTTTTCATTGATAACGCTGAAACGAACGAAGAGGAACTTCTCATTGCTGGAAGCTCCTCTTCTTGTATGAAAAGTTTAATGGTAGATTTTGAAAAAATGTTGTCGTGATCATTATCACGGTCTAACCTGTAAATTTAAGTTAAAATACAAACAATTTAAATTATGTTTTACCTAAAACCAAAAATACCGTGATGGATCACAAAGAAAAAAACAGGGAAGTGTACAAAGATGAAAAGAACTGATTTACCTCTTGTCTATTCTTGTTCTGGATGTTCCTCCGCAGCACAAACCGCTAACATGATCGCTATACAAATGGATCGAGAAAAAGTCGCTGAAATGTCCTGCATAGCTGGTGTTGGTGGTGATGTCAAACCTCTTGTCAGAACAGCAAAATCGGGACGTGACATCATTGCAATTGACGGCTGTCCCTTGTCCTGTTGCAAGAGTTGCTTAGCAAGGCATGAAGTTCAACCCAAACACCATTTCCTGCTGTCTGACTTTGACGTACCCAAAATAATAGGAGAAGATCCTAACCCCGATCATTATAGGAATGCTTACACACAAATCTTAGAACAAATTGGACAATAATTCTTAATCAAAATAAAGATGTGTATCGAATGATGACTCATCCTTATTTTAAATCCTTAAAGGTGTTGGTACAGTATACAGTAAAAGTATAGCGGGCTCTTATTATGTAACAATATCGTAAATTAGTTTTTACTGGTGGCTCCTAACACATCTTTAAGGGCCACCAGAATTTTTTATACAGCAAAACATCTTTTTAATAAGGAAAATAATTTGGAATATTTAAATGAGTTAGTCTCACAATTTAAAATTAATAAAATTCATATGCGTCCTTGCACATACGAAGATTTAATTAATGTGGGAAAAAAGATTAGCAATCAATAATTACCTATGGCTTATATTGAATTTCTAGAAGCAATGGGAAACGGCACTGATCATACTTTTTTTGCGTGGTGAATCATGTTTTATGGATGAATTGTTATTTACTGTAGTCCTCAGAACTTCTGAAACGAATCTAAGAGGAACTATAACCCGTTTCTCAAACCGTCGTTCTAAGGGGATATTCATTTTTATCGAAAAATAAGTGTTTGATAAAATAGCAAATCATTTCTCTTTAAGTAATTACCATTAAAAGTAATAGGGACCGAAGTTCTATTGAAGTAATCTCTCATATTGTCATGTTTTATAGCATGAACATGAAGATGCGGCTCACTACTGTAACCTGAGTTCCCTACTTTCGCAATTTCTTGTCCAACCTTGACAAAATCATTTTTCTTGACTAATAGACTATTTTTCTTCAAGTGTAACAACAGAATATTATATCCTTTGTGTTTGATGATAATCATATTTGTAGTACTACGACCCAGGGAGTTTGGGACATTATCTTCTACTCCATCCACAACTTCGATAATTCTACCCTCAACCGGACTATATACTGAATCATTATAAATGGGATAGGATTTTAAAGATTCAGGATTATCAAATATTCCTTTTCTTGAACCTAACGGGGTGAGCTTAGTTATATCCACCGCATATTTCAGAGTACGATGCGAAAAGTGATAGTTCATAGATGAACTCATTCCACCATTCACTACCTCGTAAGTCCCTCCTTTCAAGGGGAACGCTAAATCGACTGCATCTTCGTGTTTAGGAGTGGATGTAATGTATGAAATACTAAATAAAATACATATAAAAACTTGATATATTGCTAATAAACCATAAAGATAAAGGAATATTCGTGTTTTTCTATTTAAGCCATTAAATTTAAAAGAGCGTAAAGTAACCATTTGACGGAATAAGGAACATCCAAACAATACAATGCAAACCGGACGTAAATAATAGCTAATTTCTGTCCAATCATTTATAAATAAAATCATGAACGTATATGCACTTGTAAACAAAGCGTGTATATACCACGAAATACGATTTTTAAATGGAAAGTAAGCCATGATCCAGTAAAGTATAAGCGGAATCAGCAGCATTTTTACAAAATAAAAAAACATTCAATTTCTTCCCTTATCATATAATTTGCTTTTTACCTCTTCTTGAAATGCAGTATCCGTTAATAATTTGTAAAAAAACAAATCCAGCTTCTGCTTGAGCCAAATATGATCCACCCCAGAATCATCTTGAATAAACATGGCTAGTTGAATGTCATTTCCCTCCCGATCCGTACAATATAAAGCCTCTGTTAGAACAGAAATGGTAGATCCACCTTTGTTTCCGAACTCTATTAACTTGGAGTTATCCACTTGTCGCTGAATTAGCATTTTTAGATATGGATTTATAGTAGAAGGAACCAATTCCTCCTTGTGTATGAGCTTCATGAGGTAAGCATATTCTTTAGTCGTTGAACGAGGAAGCTTGCGCGATTCCAGCACTTGAAGCTTTCGTACATAATTCTGCCTGGTGTTCCATTTCTGAATACATTCTAACCCCTGATCACGATTTAAAATCTGATGAATTTCAATAGATTTTTTCATATATTCCTCGTAGCTCATCTCACTTATCTTTTGTATCGACTCTTTAAAGCCTATGTTTTCGGTCTCTTGGATATAAGGAGACATGAATCCCGCAGATGAAAAAGGAAAGATTTTATCATGAGAAGAAAGTGAGAGCTTCATAATATTCTCATTTATCTTATCCAAACCCATTTTCGCCATTAGAAATTCTGTATTGGCATTGGAACTATATGCTAACATACCATGAGTAATATCCAATAACGTAATTTTACCTTGAACCTCTTTATGGTTTGCGCGAATGGATTTGATCCAGTTATGATGAGCGTTACCATCGGAACCAGGAATATAAAACTTATTTAATTCCTCTAAAGGAACAAGTTCCTGCTCGTCTAATATTTTCGCCACAACTTGGCGAGCAAATTCGATAGCAATGATCACTTTGGCCGTGCTGGCAAGCGGCATTTTAACTTCTGAGTTATAGCTGATTTTCTCCATACCATTTTTGATCATAAACAAAGATGCTTTACTCGGATTTTCCTTTAAAAAGCTCAGAACATCCATTTCTGTTTTCTTATTATTTTGGCGCTTCGCAATGAACAAAAACAGGATACATATGAGAACAAATATTAAAATTATAGCTACTATCCATAAAATTATTTTCATGTTTTGCTCCTTAATGGACACGCTTAGGCAGAAGTTCACATAAGTCGTCACAGTTCCCCACGGGAATCACTTTTCTTTTAGAAGCTATATAATCATACAAATAACCACCTATACCCATTTTTTTGAAAATAATTATAAAGGGAACCGCCCACCAAAGATACGGTATTCTTGTACAAATTTGTGCAATAGAGTCAATTCCACGTTGTATTTTATTGGGATCATTCAGTGAGAAACTATGCATTCGCCTTTCTAATTCATTAACAAACAGGACACCAACCATCATAGAAAACCAGAATTTGTTTGTGTTGAAAGCTTACATATCCTAATCTTCTTGTTTTTCTTCGAATTGTAATGGATATTTTCCGGAAACTGATCTTTATAAAATGGTATAAATTTTTATATTTTCAAATCGAACCCCTTTTCCAAACTTTTTCTGCTATGCATTAATCGTTATTATTGCTCTTCAAGCCTTATGTACCAGACTTGAAGAGCCTCTCTCCATTTATCAACTAGATCCTCATTGAAGAGCAAAATACCAATGCTTCCTATAACATCATTTTAGCAGATAGTCACTTTAATACACTTTACCAAAAAAGTGATTGCCTTTATTCTCCACTAAAGCTTTTAGCCCATTCAGCAACCCTACGACTGCTCTCTTCTTCTGACAAATCCTCGATCCTGGTCATAATAGACCATCTCACTCCACAAGGATCCAATATACTTCCGAATCGATCACCTGAAACAAAGTTTGTAACTGGTTCCCTTACTTTTGCTCCTCTTGCTACCGCATTTTCAATGACCTGATCAACATTCATTACGTAAATTCCGAAAGAATAACACGCATTCTCTTCATCTGGCGGCAAGACCAATTGATATGTCGGATTCGCTGCTCCCAGCTGCAAAAAACCATTCCCAAAATCTAATTCAGCATGAACAATTATTTTATTGCCATTCTCATCAGGATATTCAGTAATATCCTTAACCCTTGCATTGAAAACACTTTTATAGAACTCTATTGCTTCCGAAGGATTCTTCACTGTAATAAAAGGGGTAATAGATGTAAAGCCGTTGGGTGTTCCCTTCTTTGTATATTTACCTGACACTCCCGTATATTCTCTACTTTCAGTCATTTTGACTCCTCCTTTAAATGATCGTAACAGTTCAATTTTGTGCTTATACCTTTATTGGATTGAATTCATCAATTCATAGTAATATTTGGATGCGCGAGTCTTATTTAGACTATACCAGGCTTCTAATGTTTTAGAAGAAAACACACCCAGAGCTTTCAAAACGTGTACGGAAAATTCCAACGGAGCTGTTCCAGATGCAGTGATTAGTTTTCCATCCGTCACAGCAGACTCCATTTTATAATACTTTTCGCCTGTATAGGTGGGACAAGTCATTTTGAGGTATTCCAGATCATTGCTTGTATGCCAACGTGAATTCAGCAATCCTGCCTGGGCAAGTCCCATGGTAGCACCACAAATCGCAGTAACCCATATACCTTCCTCTAAGCACCTCTCAGCGATTTTAAAAATCGGTTGATGAATGGCTTCTGTCCATGTATTTCCACCGGGTAAAATCAATGCATCCGTGCTCTCAATACGGCACTCATCCAGTTTGATGTCAGGCAGGATTTTCAATCCGCCCATGGTAATGACAGGAGTCTTCTCCATTCCCACGGTAACTATTTTGGATGGGACCAGCCCCTTTTTATAATATCTCCCCGAGTTCAGTTCGGCAGTTAAGTAACCGATCTCCCAGTCTGCCATGGTGTCAAACACATAAAGGTATACCGTTCTATTCATTCACATGTTCTCCTTATTTATAATTTATCAAGTAATACCACCCCTCGGTAATCCATGACTATCCTCATTATAAAAAAGCTTCACTGACATCTGCTGTCAGTGAAGCTTTTAACGTTGATAATATTCCATTAACTCCGACGCAACAGCAACAAGCTTTTTCTTCAAACTCTGTGGTTCGATTACTTGAATGGATTTCCCGTAGGGTAGGAGTAAATAAGGGACATATGTATGAAGTGATTTTTCCTCAAGCAAAAAGATGGCTTGATTGGATGCCCGCTCTTTCAGATGATGCCCCAAAAACCAATGCAGACATAAGTCATCCAATGCCTCTGACCTGCCTCCGATAGTTAAAGAAATTAAACCGTCCTTACCCACTAAATCAGGTAACAGATTTTGCATAAAAAATTCACGAGCCGAAAAAGCCTCAGGACGCTTAAATATGATGGGAGTACGCTTGATTTGTAGAATCCGATCTGCCCGAAAGCTACGGATCTCATTTCTTAGGTGGCAAAATGCAACAGTGTACCATTTATTGTTCCAATAAACCATTCCATAGGGGTCTATCACCCTATTCTTGGGTTGTTCTTCATGGCTTGTGCGATAATCCATTTCTACAGAGAATTCGTTGGCTACAGCCTGCTCCAATTCTGCCAATACCGGCTGAAGAGAAGGGTCTCCTATGCGGTTAATCACTTCAAATCCGGCTAAATGACGGCTAAGTATACTTTCCTGCTCTTGATTCGAATACATTTTTAATTTTGATGTCGCATTGCCTAATGCCTCACTCAAAGGGTATCCAGCTTCTTTTGCAAAAATAGCAGCATGAAGGAGTGCCTTTTTTTCCTCCATATCAAATAGTAGAGGCGCTCTGATAAAATTATTCAGCAAGCTATACCCGCCATTATGACCCGTGTCGGATATTATAGGCACTCCACTGGCACATAGTGCATCAATATAACGATAAACTGTCCTTATATTTATTTCTAACTTTTCAGATATTTGTTTTGCGGTCATTTTTACACCCGAATTCAGCATCCATAGAATGGCCAGCATATTATCGTTTTTTGGCATAACATAAACCCTCATCTTTCATTAAAGCTCAACTTTTATAAATATCTTCTTATACTCCCTCTTACCATCTATTATATGCTTTTTTCTACTCAAAACTCCCCTCCGATATCTCCTGCTTCCAGAAATACACATTGTAAGTACCTCTTCCAATGGTTCATTCTGTAAACTAACTCTCTCTTTTAACCGATAAATACATATGCTGGATTTATCAATAACCACATTACTAGCTGGGAATCTCATAATAACATTTACCAAAAACAACTATAGAAGGAGAGATCTATGGATAACATCGTGACATACGGTCATATCGAAATCATGCCTTATGAGTTCGTCCGCCTTCATGAATTTAAAATCTTAAAAACAGTCAATGACCATGCCCGAATGATCTGTACAGGTATCATTTCGGAGAAAAAGCGAGAGCTGTACGTACGTGCTTCGGATGAAGAAACTCAGGTCAAAGCTTTTGTTACGGACAAAAATGGCAATCGACAGCCCCTTTTTCGAGGCATTGCCTTGGATGTGGAGGAAAAAGTCATTCATGGGGTCCATTACCTGACCGTCGAAGCCATATCTCATACCTACGAGTTAGATATTAAGCGGCATCAACGCTCTTTCCAGAACCCCAAGCTCACCTATACGGGTCTGATCGAAAGTATTGTATCGGACTACTCCAAAGCCGAAGCCATGGATGTTGTGTCCCATAAGAAGCCCATCGGCACCTTTATCATGCAATATGATGAGACCGATTGGCAATTTCTGAAACGTATGGCCTCCCACTTCTACTCTCCGCTCATTCCTGCGGTGGGCTATGGAGTGCCGAAGTTTTATTTTGGCCTGCCTATGGGACTCAGTAAAGGAGAAATTAAATCTACCAATTATAAGGTCACCAAACGGGTTGCGGATTTTCAAACCGCTTCAGAGAACCATATCCCTGGCGTACGTGATGCTGATTTTATCCAATATGAGGTCGAGACGGAGAAATTACTGGAACCTGGCTATGAAGTAACCTTTCAAGGTCATAAGTTGATCGTAGCTGAGGTGCTAACGGAGATGAAAGACGGGGTGCTGACCCATACCGCCAAGCTGTCACCACGAAGCGGCTTACGTCCAATTAAAGACTATAATCGTTCTATTATCGGCGCTTCCATTCATGGCAAGGTACTAAGCGTTCGTCGGGACAAAGTCCGCGCCCAGCTCGATATGGATGATCAGCAAGACCCGAACACAGATTACTGGTTTCCCTACTCTACCATTTATGCATCTGCGGATAACACGGGCTGGTATTGCATGCCTGAAGACGGAGACAGCATCCGCATCTATTTTCCCAGTTATAAGGAAGAAGAAGGATACGCGATCAGCTCGGTTAAAAGAGAACCACAACCTTCCGGGGGAAAATCTACTGCTACTTCTGGACATGCCACAGCTTCTACTTTGTCTGCCGGATCAAAGTCTTCTTCAGCCTTGTCCGCAGCAGCTCCTGCCCCAGATCGAATGGCTGACCCTGCCATTAAGACGCTGCGAACCAAATACGGCAAAGAAATCATGCTCGCTCCGGATCAAATCGTTATTTCCGGGAATGGCATGTCTATTGTCATTAACGATAAAACAGGCATTGATATTGTAAGCGGAAAAAATGTGAGCATTAGCGCGGCTTCGGATATTGTTATGAGTTCCGGTAACATCCAGCTTTCCGCCGGAAAAATCGAGCTGTCTGGTAAAGGCAACACGATTACGCTGGATGACAAAACCACCTTCTCCGGCACGGAAATTAAGATGAACTAACGGAAGGTGAGAACTAGCAGATGGATAAACAAGCGGCGTTACACCATTTTAAAGAGCATCATTTTACACCTTTGCTGGACATTCAGTTGGACATGCTGGAAGCCAAGTTTCAGCGCTGCCAAGCTCAACTGATCTTCGATTTCAAAGAATCGTTTAGGGATTTGTGTATACACATTCTGAGCATGCAGCAACAAGGTCAAAAAGAACCCATTGGATATATCCACTACTCATTGTTGCGCACTCAAATGCTGGAGCAATCCTACCTGTATATGGTCGAGGCTTACTCTGCTGAATGGTACGAAGATGATTCCGATTGCAAGCTAATCTATGACGCTTCATGGGCCTATTCACCGATGAGTACCATGTTGGAAACCTTGGAGCAGGAACGAAAAATATATATGGGGACGATCACTTCAGTGGACGTTGAACGACTGATGTTGGAATCCGCTCCTTTTTTTCACCAGTTTGTGAACTCCCTCCTGCGCTTAGGGATGGCAGAAGTGGTTCAAATGCCTGAGTATCTCGCCATTTATAAAGCTAATCGTGTAGCTATCCGAACGGGCGAGTACAAGGATATCAGCGAGAATCTATATGTCGAAGATCAGGAAGCACTTCTTGCAGATCATGTGAAAGAGCAATTGATACATTCCAGTGAAGAAGAACCCTATGTTTACGAAAACCTAAAGCGGCTTTCTCTTCCCCACCTTCACCTGATGCAAAAGGATTTGCGCTATAACGATTTTAGCCACAGTGACTTACGGGGAAGCCAGTTTCACAGCTGCATATTGATCGGAAGCATCTGGCAACGAGCGAATCTGGAAGGAGGCAACTTTCAGGGATGCCTACTGACCGATACGGATTTTAGATATAGCGATTTGAGAGGTGCTAACTTCAATAGTGCCAGCGGACAGCCGTATCGGGAACATGGAGTTCGGGTGCCGGGGCTATGTGGGCTTCATTTCGAACACGCCAACCTGGATGGGGCTGATTTTACAGATGTACATTCGTTTGAACATGCATATTTTGAGGGGGCTTCGATGAAAGGAACTCTTGTCCCACGAAAGTACCAACAGTATTGGAAATTAAGCGAAGCACAGCGTCAATCTATTGTGTGGACGGAATAAGGAGGAATGTGTATGCGCCATTATTATGTGCTGGTCGATGATCATCGTATTTCCCGAAACATTAAACCGATGAATTTAGACCTTTTTAAAACGCCATTTGTTGGCATGCCTCCGGCTCAGGTTTTAGATGTTCATGCGACAGAAGATGCCGAGTACACGGACTGGCTACCGTTTTCACCCTCACAACCGCTATTTTCCGATTCTATGAAACGGATTCTAGAACTATACAATACACAAGCTCGTTTTAAACAGGTGTATATCGTGAACCGGGAACCTAGCCGTCAAGAATTATATTGGATTTCATCCGTTCCCTCTGTCGATGGCATTTCAGAACAGACTGAATTTTATGCGCACGACCAAACCTTAAAACGACTTGTGCTGGATAGTCAAAAGGTAAATGGACACCATTTTTTTCGACTGTCTAACGTGAGGGAACCCTATTTCATTGTTAGCTTGGAGGCTGCTGAAAGTTTGCTGCGGCGGAGTTTGAGTGGTTTTCGGCTACAAAAGCTAGAACTCTTATAAGGAGGTTTAACCTTGACGGAGTATTGGGATGAATTTTTTTTAAAACTGCATCATCAACAAATATTGAAAGAGCAATTAAGTACAGCGGAAAACAATGAAGGCTGGATGATGATATCTATTGAAGAAGCGATGGAGGGAATTTTGAAAGGCTCACTAACCCTACCGAATGAACAGGAAATTCGATTTCAAACCCTTTCTGTCTTTGAAAATCAACACACCATTTCCCTGCCTGACTCTCTTATTCCAGAAGTTCGGGCTGGACAGACGGTAGATCCGTCGAAAAGCTTCGTTGTTCAGGACAAGCTGGGTGGAATCCTGTTAGGTCTGCACCAAAGCAGGCAAGAACTGGACCCCACGCAAATAGAAATCTATCAACAGCAGATGATTGAGCAAACGAGTCGCGCACAACCAAGTATGAAGCTCGTGGATGAAAAGGCTCTTTCTATTCAAGATACCATCATTGGTTGTTATGAAGCTATTTTTCTAGTTTCCCCCTCTCCCTATTATCAGATTGTCTTTGTGCGTTCCTGGCATGGCAAGGCTGTGATCGGAAGTTGCCAATTTAAGCTGGAGGATGCTCCCCTCTGGGTTCCCTTAACCTATGCCATGCTGCACACCGCAACATGGTCGGAGCTTTCTTGATTTTATACCTTTTATTCAAGGAGGTACTTGTATGTTTTTACCTTTACTTATTAAAGCTCTGGCTCAAGGTGCACTCAGCGGAGAACATTCTTATGTGGTGAGAGGAGCCAAGCTACAGTGCAGTCAAGGCACAGACCCTGGTGTGCTCAATATGATGTACAGCCACGGTGTTTTCATTAAAGATAAACCCGTTCTGAACGTGGACGATGCCATTTGTGGAGCCAATATTAGCAAAATCAATGCTTTTGGATTGTGTAAATTGAAGCAGGGTCTTCCCTGTGAACCGGAGATTGCGTTTGGGTCCAAGTGGACAGGCGGTAAGGAAGACGTATTGATTGAGGGGGCGCCTGCCCTACTCAACAATTCGACCTTAATGTGTAGCTGTCAAGGTGTACAAGAGGCGATATCCTCCTTTTTTGGTGCAGACAGCACGGGATCTGGTGGTGGAGGTATCATCTCCATTACAGATGACGGACAGGATGGTTGATTTTATCAAGCAAGGAGATTAAGGATGAACATCGTAGCGAAAGACCGCTTTACCTATCAGCACTTACATGTCACTTGGCCCTATGGCAAGCTGCGTCTTCACAACGTCCATATGAGTCACGAGCTGGGAGAACATGCTAGACTGGTGATCACGGGTAGTCTAGAAGCCGATCAAGCAGACACAATCATTACCAAAGCAAGCAGTGACGACGAAGTTGAGCTATGGTATTCCGATGCCAAAGATCAGAAGCATCCCTTATTTATGGGACAACTATACTGCTTAGATGTGGAGCACAGACATCAGGAGATCGTGGTAACTCTCGACGTCATTTCTCATAGTTTTAAACTGGATACGCAGCTCAAAAACCGCTCCTTTCAGCACATAAACCAGAAATATGTTGAAATCGTCGACGCAGTGCTGGCCGATTATAAGGGCTCGGACAAGATTGATGAAGCTTTTGAGAAAAAAGCGACAGGCCAGTTTATGTTGCAGTATCAGGAGACCGATTGGACTTTTTTAAAACGGCTGGCTTCGCATGTGGGAGCCCTTCTCGTCCCTAATGTCGTTTCACACCATGCGCAAATTTGGATCGGTATTCCGCAAGCCAGACAGCATATTCATTTGAAAGAGGTTCCTTTTGCGTTGCAGCGCAAGATTGCTCCCTATCTGGATCAGGAGGCTAACGGCTGGAGATCTGCCCATATTGCAGACTATACTCGGTATACCTTTGAGTGGGATCGAATGCTGCAATTGGGAGATGAAGTGGAGCGCAATCACGAAACCTACGTCATCACCAAACGTGAAGGACAGTTGATTCGCGGTTTAATGACCTGGTCGTATGAATGCGCATTGTCACAAGGCTTGAAGGTCCCTAAAATCTATAATCGTACCATCATTGGCGCGGCTATTGAAGGAAAAATACTAGATGTCAGCCGGAATCAGGTTCGGTTGCATTTGGATATAGACGATCAGCAGAATCCCAAGGATGCCCAATGGTTCCCCTATTCTGCTGAAGGGAATCAGGTGTGGTATCTAATGCCGGAAAAAGGTGCGCAGGTGAAGCTGTATTTTCCAAGTGCAGACGAAGACGATGCGATGGTCATACAATCGGTTCGAACGAAACCATCCAGCGTTGCTGTCCCTTCATCTCACGCAGCCCAAGGTGCTGTGGTCGAATCACCAGCAGAACGCCACCAGCGTAAAACTGCCGATCCCGGAGTCAAATCCTTTGCGAACCCGCAAGGAAAAGAAATTTCCTTAGGGAACTCTGAACTGTCGATGAGTGCGCAGGAAGGGTCACTGTACATTTCCATGAATACCCATAACGGTGTCAGCCTGAACAGCACCCAACGTATACAAATTCAAGCCACAGGCAGTCTTAGTCTTTCGGCAGGTAGCATCCTGCTGCAAGGAACCAACGGCTTACACTTGAATACAACAACCGATACACTGGATTTGGAGCAGGAAGTTAACAGCGTAAGTTCAGAAATCCAACTTAAAGCTTCCCTCCATCAATACTACCCAGAACCGATTTTGTCTGACTTTGAGAAGCAAGTCGCTGAAAACGGAATCCAAAGTGTGCTCGGAGCACGCGTTAAGGAAAACGTAGGCGCCACGCTCAAGGGAGAATGGGATGCGGGTATAGAGTTTTTAGGCGGTGTATGGGACTCAGTTGTCGACATAGCGGATATGGGAACCATGGTAATGACTCCTTTCGTTATGCCGGGAAATTACACTGGTAAAGGTTTTCTGGAACGCAATGAGACGCTCGAGGGTATTAAGGGCGGTGCAAAGTTTGGCTGGGACTATATTGCCGATTCATTCCAAGGAAAAAAAACAAAGAAAGATGTGGTTCACGACCTTGAAACCGTGTGGGACGGCATAAAAAGCATACCCGATCCGATTGAGCGAAAATTGAATAATTTCTTCCCTAATCCATTGACCGATACCAAACAGGAAAGTTACGACGCAGGATATGACAGTATCAAGGCCGTTGAACGTGTAGCAGATATTTATGGGTTTGTCAAAGGCGGCGCAATGTTAGTTAGAAAGCTGGGTAAGTTGGGTAAAGAAGAAGCCTCCTTATCTAAGGGACTCAAGGAAGCTGAAGAAAAGAAAGCCGGTAAAGGAGGAACACCGGGGTTATTCGGAGATTCAGCAAAGGCCGACTCTGCTCTAGCCAAGGTTGGAGATGGAAAATTCAAAACGAATGCCATCCGTTTTCCAACCAATTTTGAATCCTTAGGGAGTTACTTGCAAAGTGTAGCAAGAAAGATGAACTTCCGTATAACTAAAAGGTTACCCATTTTCGAAACTGCTGGAGGTCATTATCGGTTTCATGATCCTGGTCCTGACGTTCCGCATTCCAAAGGTTCCGGTGCAAAAATTTCGCCTGAGAGACAAAAACAAATTGATGCGTTAGAATCAGGAGAGTATACGGGTAAAGGGAATAAGGGGACGGAAAAAACTTCACTTCCTAAACCAAAACCAGTCGAACCACGTGGCGAGCCAATTGAGTTTATTCCTGCATTTAAACAAGAAGAACTTGCTCTAAAAACTTATGAGAAATTAAGAGCGACGGGTTTAGATATGAAAGAAATTGAGACTTTTGCCCAAAATACTGGACTTAGTGTAAAAGAAGCGGAGCAATTAAAAACACACTTAATTTTAACGAAACATGTGAATTTACCGGATCACATGTATGGAAAATATTACTACGAGGGATACTTTGATCCCAATATAGACATTGCTCATGGTTGGGAAAAAGCACTAAAAGGTGAATTATCACCTGAAGAAAAAAAATGGTTTAGGGAATTAACAGATCATGAATTAGATGAAAGTAAGCGAATGCAAAATAATGAAGTGTACCGTACTATTGAATCGTGGGATCCTGTAGAAGGAATGACAGGTGATCCCCCTGGCGCTCATGATAATGCACCAAAGCCACCAGGTAGTTATCCAGGATTTAATCCTAAATTTTAAATGAGGTGAATGTATACTTGTACAAGAAATTTGAAGAAACTAGAATACGTATTAAGAATATTGATTGGTTAAATAAAGAGGAGGATAAACCTTCACATGCCATTTTGCTCTTTGAATTTTATAGAAGAAGAGCGATATTTTTAGATCATCTTTCAATATCAACCCCAGTAAGAAGAGCTTTTCACAGTGCTGCTAAAGAGAGTGGAATTCAATTGCCTATAGATATAGAAGCAATTTGCCCCGAATTAGAGTTAATAAAAGATGATTGGTTAGTAAAATGGACTTGTTTATTTAGTTTGGAATGGGCTTATCTAATTGATCAAAAGAATCCCGTTGCTCTTCAGTTTCAAGATATGTATGACCCGATTATTGAATTATTTAAAAGAGGTGGGCGAGTACAGTATCATCATGCTGATATTATATGTGGCCGTTTAGGTAGATCTCGTATACCTAGTAGTAGCTTAAGCTCATATGAGCCAAAAGATATACGCAATGAGTTATTAGATGAAATGGATAATGCATGGTACTACAATCAAATATTAGAGAAGAATTATTTGTTAAATCTAACTATAGAAGAAGATAGTGCTGAGAAAATTGCTGCAAACTTACTGGAACAATTAAGAGACTGCAAGGCTACATTAGGTGATAGTGTTATTATTCAAACCACATTAGGTGAATTATTATTAAAAAACAAAATACATGCATATAAGCAGCTTAGAATTGTGAAAACTGAACTCGAACAATTTAAGATGGACGACTTGAAGATTTTGTTACCTAATGCAGAAAAAGAAGATTTGTCTTTTCGTATTAAGAGGGTTTTAACCAGTCTTAAAGAAATATAAAAGAACCCAACACTAAAAAATTTATAAATGACTTTTAAGCGCTTATTCCATCTCGAACTATGAGCAGGAATGAGCCTTTTTTATATTCTAAAAAAGAATTAAAAAGATAGCGACTCCATTACTCTCCCTGCACAAAACAATAACTTGCCATCCCTCTCCATCAGAGTTAACATACACACACTCAAACCACGGGAGGGAAAATGTACTATGTCAGATTGGCCAGAATGGTTTCAAGAAGCATTACGGCAGCGATTTTATCAATTAGAACTTGCCAGTGAGCAACAAGCCTCGTATTCAACAGAGGGCAAAAATCTATTCACTCAAATGGATCAATTCAAAATGAACCAAAACGAGGATATCCAACGTCTACTATCCGAATGGGAAGAAGTCATAGGCTATCAGCTAAGTCAAGACAAACAATCCATCTATATGGAAGGAGTAAAAGACGGGGTTCGATTGATCCTTCCCGTCATACCTCCCTATCTAAACTAAAATCACACAAAAATACATCCCCTAGCATTCATCGGACAAACCAAAAGGCTTGTTCCAATGTCTACTAGGGGGTACTCTTCTAATCAGGGGAATCTGTTTTACCCCTTAACCGATCCTGCCGCGATTCCTTCCACAATCCGGTCACTCATGATGAGGAACACTAGCAAAATGGGCAAAATGCTGATCATCAACGTAGCTCCGATAGCTCCCCAGTCGGTCGTATATTGTCCAATAAAGTTCTGAACGCCAACGGTCAGTGTTTTGTTTTCGTCCGAGCTAATGAACGTATTGACAAAAATAAACTCATTCCAGTTATAGATCATGTTAATAATAGATGTCGTTGCCATGACAGGGGTTGTCATGGGCAGCACGATTCGGAAGAACATCCGGTTGACGGAGCAGCCGTCCATAACGGCCGCTTCTTCCACTTCACGGGGCAAGGCGTAATAGAAGCCCAGCAAGATCATCATCGTTGTCGGCAGATTAAAAGCAACATACGACAGGATGATGGAGAGTGAAGTATCTGTTAAATGCAATTTGAGAAACATACTGAACAACGGAATCAAGGTGGAATGGACTGGAATCATTAGTCCGACCATAAATAGCCCGAGAACCAGCTGACTTCCTTTCCACCGCATACGCGTAATAGCAAATGTTACAAAGCTGGCCAGCAGCACCGTCAACGCCACGGATATGACCGTAATCCACACACTATTGAAAAAATACCGCCCGATATTGCCGCTGGTCCACACATTCATATAGTTCTCCCAATGCGGCTGGGACGGGAGTGCAAACGGCGGAAGGTTAAACACTTCCTGATTATTTTTAAGTGAGAAAAGCATCAGCCACACCAGCGGTAAAAGCTGCGTCACCGCCAAGATGATTAAAATGATATACAAAGCGGCATAACCGACCCGAGTTAACATTTTGCCGCGGGTAGCGACTCCAAGCGGATAGTTGGCGGCTGCCTGGGTTTTCATATCCGTTCCTCCCTCTTCCTGTCCTTTGTTACCCTCATCTATTAGCAAGACTGCATTATGAATACTGGATGGTGTCACTCGTAGCCGTAACCTTGCGAATTAGCCACGTAGCGATCAGACAGATGAGCAGCAGGGCAAAGGCTGTGGCGCTGCCGTATCCAAAATCAAAGCTGCGGAATGCCTGGTGGTACATGTAAGAGGCCATCACTTCACTGGCTCCATTCGGTCCACCGTCCGTCATGACGTAAATGAGGTCAAAATATTTGAGCGAGCCGACAATGGACAATATGATCGTAACGTTAATTACCTCGCGCAGCAGGGGCAATTTGATACGAGTCGCAATCTGCCAGGCACTGGCCCCGTCGATTCGGGCAGCTTCCATTAGGGTTTCGGGAATGTTTTTCAGCCCGGCATAATAGATCAGGATATAAAAGCCTGCATATTGCCAAATAATCGGAATGAACAAGGCAAACAGCACCAAGGACGGATTAGCTAACCATTCAGGCGGATTGTGGACTCCGACCGACGCCAGTATGGAATTGAACACTCCGTTCGTTGGATGATACATTTTGAGCCACAGCTGTGCAATCGCTACAGATGACAACAGCATGGGAATCAGATAAATTTTCCGCAGCAGATTCGCTCCCTTGATTTTTCCTGACAAAATCATCGCAATGACCAGATAACCGATCAGACTGATGCCTGAAAACAAGGCCAACAGCAGCGAATGCCAGGCACTTTGCCAGAATGCACTGTCTGTGAGCAAATGTTGATAATTGTCCAGCCCCACAAAAGTCATAGAGCCGATTCCATTCCACTGATTCAGGCCGTAATAGCCGGTCAGTACGATGGGCACATATATCACGGCGAATAACAGCAGCAGAGAAGGCAATACATATAGAGCAATGACAAGCTTATTGGACATGACCTTTTCCACGGTTGGACCTCCTTAGGTGGTCAATTTCAATTTCCTTTCTCGATGGCAGCCTTATGCCGCTCGGCAAATTGTTGCGGTGTCACCGCTTTACCAAACAACGCCTGAATCATATTCAAATGTACCTGTGCTGCATTCGGCTTCATCTGTACATCGGCGAACAAGGTAATGCTGCTGGCTTGATTCAGTCCGTTCAGCAAATCGACATACAGCTTGGGCAATTTTTCTTTGGAGGTGTCCACTTTCGTCGCCGGAATTACGCCCGCCTGTGTGACCGATTGCTCTCCCCACTTGACTACGAAGTATTCAACGAACGCTTTGGCCTCTTCTTTTATCTTGGAATTTTCCGAAACGAACAAACCTACTCCCGGACCTCCTACCCAACTGTTCTCGTTGCCCTTGCCGCCTTCAACCATCGGGAATTTAAAGAAGCCAATTTGATCTTTAAATGCTTGCGGGATTGCAGGATTGGTCGTAAAATTCGGCAATTCCCAAGTAGCCATTAAATACATAGCCGCTTTGTCGTTCATAAACTCGGATTTTCCCTCATCATTGGACAAGCCGTTAAATCCTTTGTTAAAGGCATTCATATCCACAAGCGTCTGGACTTCGGAGGCCGCCTGAATTAAACCAGGGTCATCGAACGATCCTGAGCCGTCAATCGCTTTTTTCAGCGTTTCGTTACCTGCTATACGGTCCGCCAGATACATATACCAGAGCGAGCCGGTCCAGCGGTCTTTATTGCCCAATGCAATCGGTGCAACTCCGTGATCCGTAAGTGTTTTCACAACCTGCTTAAACTCGTCAAATGTCGCAGGTACCTTCAAGTTGTATTTTTGGAATATGGCTTTGTTATAATAAATAGGTGTAATGTTCAATTCAATCGGAAGCGCATACGTTTTGCCATTCAGCGCATAAGCTTCGGTCGTTCCCGGTACGAATTTGTCCTTCAGCTTGGAACCATTCAACAGGTCATCCATCGGCGTAAATAATCCACCTTTAACGTAAGGCTCCATAAAACCCGCTGCCCAGGTGATACCGATATCCGGCAATTCATTGGAAGCTGACAGGACTTTGAGTTTGTTTTTATATTGTTCATTTTCCAGCACTTCCTGCTGAATGACGACATTCGGATGATCCTTTTGGTATTGATCTATAATCTGAGTCACAAGCTTGCTCTGCTGTGCCGAGCTTCCCTCTGGCCACAGGTGCATCATTTTAAGTGTAACCTTTCCCCCTTCTCCACTGGAACCGCCTTGACCATCCTTACCAGCACCGCAACCGGATAGCACCAGCATGAATGACAGCAGCAGGGTCAACCCAGCAAACCATTTTTGATGTGAGCGTTTACGCAAACCATACTCGTTGGACATCGTTAGACCTCCGTTTGTTGTATTTATATTTTTGTAACCGTTATCATTTGTAAGTTTAGCACTCCATTCCTGCTTCCAACAGGGTACACTCATTGGGTATAATTCCACTTTTATTGGGTTTGATCTGCCTACTGTCAGTCGATATTTTCCGGCCCTGTACGCATCTGCTGCCTGTAGCGGCTAGGACTTATCCCCTCGGTCGCTTTGAATACTTTAATAAAATATTTATCTGTCCGGTAGCCTGATCGCTCGCCGATTTGGGCAATCGTCAACTGGGTATGCAGCAGCAGCTCCTTGGCCCGTTGAATCCGCAGTCGATGCAGATATTCGCTGAAGGACAAACCACTTTGCTCCTTGAATAAAACACTAAAATAGCTCGCATTCAGGTGTGAATGCGCGGCAGTCTGCGCCATCGTAATGGATTCGTGAAGATGCTCCGCCATATAGATGAAGGCACGTCGTACCGGATCACTAAGAGTAGCCGCCTGGAGATCAAGCTCTAGCAGAACAGGGTCAGCCAGCTTGTCCAGCTTTTCGTACCGCTGCCGCTCCTCTTCCAGCCGAAGCGCTTCATTGACCGCATTCAGCAGCTCCTGCTTATCAATCGGTTTGAGCAAATAATTGACGGCTCCCAGACGAAGAGCCTGCTGGACATAATCAAATTCCGCATATCCCGAGATGACAATGATCGCTGGTCGTCGTGAATCCCGTTCCAGAGAGCGGATTAAATCCAGCCCACTGAATTCCGGCAACCGGACATCCGTAATCAACAGGTGAACTGTCTCCGCTCGCAGTATAGTTAATGCTTCCAAACCATTACCAGATGTCACAATCCGGTATTTCCCGGCGGCCCATTGCTCCAGTGTCTGGTGTATCCCCTGACGTGTTCGCTGTTCATCGTCTACAATGACAATGGTTTTGGATGAAACACTCATTCCTACCGCCCTCCATATTCATCAGGAATTTCAAAAGCGACCACAGTTCCTTCCTGCTCAGCACTATGTATCAGCATACCGTCCGTTGGATAAGATGCGCTGTCATAATAGAGAGCGAGCCTGCGCTGCACATTCACTAGTCCCATACCGGTTCCCTTGCTCTCGCAGGCTGCTCCCCCCATCAACGCTGTACGCACAGCTGCAAGTTCTTCCATTTTCATTCCAGGTCCGTTATCTATGACCGCGATCTTGGTCCAACCAGATCTGGTCGAAGGAGTGACACTGATTTCAACGCGGCCGTTGCCGATGCGATTTTCGACACCATGCAAAATGGCATTCTCTAGAATAGGCTGGATCAGCAGTTTAGGAAGCGGAATTCTAGCTGCCTCTGAAGGCATATGAATTTGCCAGCTCAGACGTTCACCCAGACGCATCTCCATCAGTTCCAGATAACGACGGATTTGCGCCATTTCTTCCCCGAGGGTCACCCAAGAGTCATGATGAGCCGGTTCGATAACATAACGAAACAGCCGCGACATGGACACCATCAGCCCGGCAAGCTCCTCCTCTCCCTTCTCCTGTAACGACCAGTTGAAAGCATCCAGCGTATTAAAAAGAAAATGCGGATTGATCTGCGCCTGCAGAGCTTTAAGCTCGGTCTGGCTTTGTAAAACCTCCTTCTCGCAAATAACACGGATCAATTCATTGATATCGACAATCATCGTATTGTACTCTGCGTTCAATTCTCGCAGCTCGACTGCTGCTGCCGGTTCTGGATTCAGGGCCAATGCCCCTTCCCGTGAACGACGCATCGCCTGAATCAAGTGACCTATCGGTCTTGTAATCAACGTAGACAACATAAAGGACATAAATAGGAATAGCACGGCACCAAGAGACGCGGAAATGATAAGTGTAGTCCGTAAAACCGTAATTCCATCTGTGACGACGCTAACCGGAATCAGGATCAGCAGCGACCAGCCCGTCCGCTCCGACTGCTGAACCGCCTTCACATATTCCCGCTCCCCAATATGAACCGTCTGTGTCTTGCTATGCAGTACACCTGACAAATCCGTCTGGTTCATTGGTTCACCCGACAGCAGCTGGCCTTGACGATCTACAAGCAGCATGGTTTCATCCGCTTCTTCATTGACCGCTGACGCACCATTCAGTCCAAAATAACTTCGCTCCATACGGGTAATCAAGTACCCTCCTCGTGAGAACCAGCGATCCACTAGACTTACCTGCCGAATTGCCAGCAGTGACCGAGGGTCTTCGGGATCAATACCGATCCAGACCAGTCTTCCTTTCATCTGATTCGCTTCACGAATGTCTGCCTGTCCGATACGTTCCTCCAGACTGCCCTCTCTAATCGGAAACAACATCTTTCCTTCGGCGGTATACAGCTCCAGCGAGCCGACACTCGGCATATATGCCTGATAGCTATGCATCACTTGCAGTAGGGATTGACGCTGTCCGAAATTTACCTTGCCCCCGTTACGCTCCTCCAGCAAAATATGCTGAACAGACGGGTGATTTGCGACCTGCTCCGTCAAGTTGTCCATCTGGCCGATTAATGCATCCAGCCTACCGCTTGCTTGTACCGCGGTCTGACCAATATGTCGCTCAGCACTGTCTTTTAACAAGTGAGACACATTGAGATAAATGAACGCCCCTGCTACACTCATCATAATGAGCATCACTAGTATAAATCCGATAAAAATCTGATTACGTAATGTGTTTAATGGCTGAAACCTTGACCTTGAACGCATATGCCTTCTCCCCCTGAACCATCGCAGAAAAAATGGGTGATGATAACGCTTTCCTTTTCCTATTCTATCGCATCATTCGTCTTTGTTGTCGTATTTCAGCAGAGATTAATCAAACTGGGCAGGAATGCTATGAAATTAAAAGGTCGTAGGGTAAACGAAAAATGACTCCCGACAAATGCAGGAGCCATCTACTGACCAGTTAAACCGAAGCTTCTTTCAGATCACCCAAACTAAGGTACCGTCCAGGCTCCGAAACTTGTATATGAAATGGGTATCCTATTGGAGCGCAGCCAAAATGCGGTCGCACAGCTCCATCGTTTTCACGTTGTCCCGTCCACTTGAATCAGGCGTCCGTCCTTCTTGGCAGCAGTTCATGAAATGTGCGATTTCACCAACAAAACCGCGCAAGTACAAATCACGGTATCCGCCCGACATCGCGGAGGCTGACGGTGTCAGAACCGTATCGTTTTCCGCAAGGGATTTCCAAGGAAGCTCTGTATGACTCTCCGACTTGTGAATGATCAGTGTGTTCACTTCATCCGCGTTCGCAAAACCGTGATCAAAGGTTACTGTGATCCCTTCACTCTCGCGTGTCCATGCTGTCATACCTGTGAAGTATACGCTGCCCACTACACCATTTTCAAATTTCAGGGCAATCGTATGGGAAATACACTCACCGTTATCGTTCGCAAATCCGGTAACCTGCACCACTTCCCCGAACAAATAACGTACCAGGTCGACCATATGAACCGCCGCCAGCTTCATGAAATCTTCGCCGGTTTTACAAAACAGGGTACTGTCCACGAGAAATTTCGCCTGAAATGAACGTGCGGCTCCAAGCGAGCCACCCTCAATCAATTCTTTTAATTTTATGTATACAGGTGCGTAGCGCTTCATGAAGCCGACCATCAGAACAACGCCTGCTGCTTCTGCCGCATCTGCAATTTGGGCCGCTTCCTCCGCATTCCAACCCAGTGGCTTGTCTACAAAGACATGTTTTCCAGCCTTAATGCAGTCTAGTACGAGCGAGGGATGATCTGCCGCTTGTGCAATCACGACAACTCCATCACAGTCTTCCTGCTCCAGCATAGCCTTGTAATTGTCATAAGGTGTGCCGCTGCTTCCAAACCGCTGAAGTGCTGTCTTCGATCTGCTTAGATCTCTAGTCGCAATCGCCTGAATTTCAGCTCCTGCCCCAATAACAGCAGGATATATATTGGTTGAAGCGTGAAAGCCCGCCCCGATAAAACACAGCTTCGCCTTGCTCATGTTAGTCCCTCCCATGTACACACTAAAATAATCCGATCCCATCGTACCATATTGCCGAAGTATATATACAGTGGCATAAAGATAAAGGGCGTGATTCTTAAGGAGAACAAGCTAAAAAAACCTTAACAAAGATAATCCCTTATCCTTGTTAAGGCTCTGTCTGCATCACCAGTATTGATCCTTAAATACACATTCAATTACAGGGTTCAGACATTATCTTGTAGATAACGAAGCCCATTTTTGCTCCAGCCACTGATCAAATTCAGCACCCTTGTCGCCTTCGTAGATGTCATAAATATCGACTCTCATCTTGTGCAGCTTCTCGCGAAAATCGTTATAGGTATGGTCGGCTGGCAGGCTTTTTTTAATCCGCACCAGAATCTTCGTCATACCCTTAACAAGTTCACCCTCTTTGCGCACAGGCGGCTGTACATTCTCGCCCCATTCCTGAAGTCTGCGGTAAGCGGCTTCCTGAACGGCATATACCGTATCATTATTCAAACGGTGTGTCAGCAAGTCAATCGTCTGCTGATTCTTCCATGCACCCAGATCATTTACCGCGGCTAGGCGTGTTTTCCAATCGGAGGTTCGGTTTGCAGCTACTTTAAGCTGCTCATATACTTCTGCAAATTCTTGCTGAGTTTCGTTGTTTTCCAAAATCATCTCATCCTTTTCTAAAAATCACTATATTACTGTTCATCACGATTGCCGTTTGTTAAATATAACATACTTGCAGGTCTTCTTCTAAAAAAGATAAAAATGAAATGTATTGGACATGCCAGAAGGCATCATCCGCCTCAGTTGGTTGCCGCGGAAAGGCTTCGTAAATCCCTCCAGATCTCGGGGTAGATAAACCGTATTTTGTAAGGGGATTTACAGAAAATCTGCACGTGCTGGTGTAAATGCATCTAGCAGAATACCGCCATCCTCCAGTGGGATACAGCCATGAAGAGTATCGGATGGAAAATGGATGCTGTCTCCTTCTTTGACGGTCTGGACTTCCTTGGTTTCGCCATTATCGATCATGAACTTAAAACTTCCCTTTATTACATAAGTGACTTGCTCATGGACATGCTTATGCAACAGGATCTCCCCTGTTTGGGCTTTAGCAAACATCACTTTGACATACATAAGCTGGTCGCTGTGGGCCAGCACTTTCCGGGTGGTATTACTGTCAACGATGTCAATTTGAATATCTTGGTCGTTAAAAAACATGGATAATTCCTCCTCTTTTTAAGCACAAATGATTTAGATAAGTTATTTTGAAAAAATTCATAAATCGATTTAGTTTAAAACCAGCGAAAAATAAGCCAAAGTACTCCGGAAAGGGTAGTAAAGTCGGGATCGGCGAACGTTACCCCTTCGGCACCCAAAAAAGAAAAGAGCGGCAAGGTGAGAGCCGGCAGCAGACAGAGCAAGAATCCATTAAGACAACTGGAAATAACAGCTCCTCTGAAACCACCGCTGGAATTGCCGAATATCGCGGCTGCACCACCAGCAAGGAAGCAGGCCATGATCCCCGGCACAATGACAGGCAATCCGATAAACGGGAAAAGAAAGACGCAGGCAACGCCTGTGAAGAAGCTGACCAAGAAGCCTACCAACGCGGAATTGGGTGATTTATCGAACAGTACCAGAACATCCACACCAGGGATTGCTCCAGGTGCGAACACTTGGGAGAAGCCTTTGAAAGCGGGTACAATTTCAGTTGTGAACAGCTTAACACCTGCTTTTGCGATATACAAGCCGGCAGCAAAAATAGCTGACTGTTCGAGGATAAAGACGATATATTCTTTGCCATCCGATAATTTGCTGACATAATCAGAACCAGCAACCAGTCCAGATACCAGTAAAAGCACAAGCATCGTCAAGGTCGTTGCAACATTGGGGTCGCGCAAAAAACTGATGCGGTCATTAATGTTCACATTTTCGGTGTCATTTTCACGGTTGCCAAAAACTTTCCCTAAATAGGTACCTAGAATGTAAGAGGTCATGGAAGCGTGAGCAATCGTATATTCATCCGATTTAATAATGTTTTTGCTGGCATTTCGGAGTAGGTAAGGAAACACCGCCATATAGCTCCCGATTACCAAAGAACCGACGATGATCGTAGTCAGCGAACTAAGGCCCAGACCTTTCATAACGGCTGTAGCGGCAAAGCTCATAAACAAAATCAAGTGAAGAGACAAATAAATGTACTTGAACTTGGTCAGACGGGCAAGCACGATGTTAAGGATCATGGAAAAGAGCAGAATAAGCGCAGCATCCGCCCCGATCTGATCAATGGTTAGTGCCATAATGGCTTCATTGCTGGGTACGACACCTTTAAGGTTGAACGCATAAGAAAAAATTTGGCTAAATTTAGTGAGGACGCCTCCTAAAATGCCGCCGCCCACCTTGATCATGGTGAAGCCCATAAAAGAAAGGGTGGTTCCCGTAATGATCTCCGATACTTTTTTCCTCTGGAATATAAGGCCCAGTAATGTCACAATCGCGATAATGATGGATGGCTCCCTGATAATGCTCATAAACATTTCCATAGTGATCTCCGACTTTCTTTTATTTATTTTCATTCTTACTAAATCGATTTAGTAATACTCGAAAAAAATTTCCCTTCCGGGAATGTAAAAAAAAGCAGAATCATTTTTGTGAATTAAATCACAACTAACTCCATACATTATTCGTCTAAGCTTCATTCCTCCCCTCTCTTCAATCGCAACATCACTAAAATCAGGACATACATAAATGAAAGGGTATTCATGACTCGAATCATAAGATCATTATAGCTCTTTATTTTCTTTTTACAATAGAATTCATAAAAACGTTTTCAAAAAGATAAAAAGCACTTATTCAATCATTCAGTTCAGTTTTTGGACAGATTCTCTGTGGTTAATGACCGGATTCATTCGGATGATTTCTGACAGTTCCTCATGATCCTGTTCTTTTTGATCAATTTTCTCCAGCAGTAGCCGGGCACTTCTTTTCCCCATTTCAAAACTCGGCTGGGAAACGGTGGTGATCGGCGGATTATAAAAAGACGCAAAGGATACATCATCTATGCCAATCAAGGAAAAATCATTAGGTATGGTCAGATGATTATTTTTTGCATAAATCAGCACCTGCTCCAAAATCATGTCATTCGTAGCAATGATTGCAGTGGGCGGATTCTCCATGTGGAATAGTTGTCCAATCAGATTGGGCATTTCATCCAACCTGCCGCTTTTGATGTAGTTTTCATTCACTGGGATGTCATGTTTGCCCAACGTATTTCGATAACCTGACAGTCGCTCACTTCGTGTAGTGATCGCTTTTTTGCCTAAGGGGAACGTGATAATCCCAATGTTGTTATGACCATGCTCAATGAGTGCTTCAACCGCAAGCTCGCTGGCCTTTTCATTATTCAACAGCACTGTGTCTACGCTGATTTCATCGATTTTTCGGTCCACAAACACGAAAGGATAGCCATTCTTGACAAGGGAAACATATAATTTCTTGTTCTC
This sequence comes from Paenibacillus sp. Lou8.1, assembly GCF_024213565.1. Lineage (NCBI taxonomy): Bacteria > Bacillati > Bacillota > Bacilli > Caryophanales > Paenibacillaceae > Paenibacillus > Paenibacillus sp. Lou8.1. The sequence goes on along the minus strand of NZ_JANAVN010000011.1, from coordinate 195,663 downwards.
TTCCGTCGGGAAAATGATAAGTCCATCCACTTGCCGAGCAATCATCGACTGGACATACTTTTTCTCTTTGAGCGAATCATCATCGGTATTGCAGACAATGACCTGGACATTTTCCAGTTGGCATTCATCTTCAATGGCACGCACGACTTCTGTAGTAAATCTCGATAAAATGGTTGAAGAAATAACCCCCACAATGAAGGTCTTCTTCTGCTTGAGACTACGTGCCACCTCATTGGGTATATAACTGAGATCCTCAATCGCTTGCTCGATCTTCTTCTTGGTGTTTTCACTCATATAGTTGTATCTCTTTTGTAGAAACTGCGAAACTGTACTCTTCGACACCCCGGCACGTTCTGCAACTTCCTTCATCGTTGTTACCATAATTACCCTCCTTTCCTTTTTGCATGTCAGGCGTGTTATTTTATCAAATATATATTCTGCAACCTGTATGTAAAGTGAATTTCACTTTATTATATACCTTCTTTTACAGCAGGAAAATATAATAAATAAAGAGTTAGAGCGTGCCATCCAGCCCATAAACAACCGCTCCCACAAAAGCTGGACACTAAGCTTAACCATCCGTTGTTACGAATCTATTGAATTCGAACGAAATCTTAGAAAGATACGAATTTTATGAACTTGTTTGATGGAAGATTTGAACATAAAATAAAAATGTAATCGGTTACAATTTCTTTTAAATAAAGGAGGAAGCAGAATTATGAAGAAAAAAGGAATGAAAAAAACATTTTTCGTCATTGCCTCCCTCGTAATGGGCTTCACACTGTATGGCTATACTCCCGCTTCAGTAGATGCAGCCAGTGTGAAAGGATATTATCACACCCAAGGAAACAAGATTGTAGACGAATCCGGGAAAGAGGCGGCATTTAACGGTCTGAACTGGTTCGGTTTGGAAACCCCTAATTATACCTTGCATGGACTGTGGAGCCGTTCAATGGACGACATGTTAGATCAAGTGAAGAAAGAAGGCTACAATCTGATTCGTCTGCCTTACAGCAATCAGTTGTTCGATTCCAGTTCTCGTCCAGACAGTATTGATTATCACAAAAACCCTGATCTGGTCGGATTAACTCCGATTCAAATTATGGACAAGCTGATCGAAAAAGCTGGACAACGCGGTATTCAGATTATCCTTGACCGTCACCGTCCAAGCTCAGGTGGGCAATCCGAGCTGTGGTACACATCCCAGTACCCTGAGTCTCGCTGGATTAGCGACTGGAAAATGTTGGCTGATCGTTATAAAAACAACCCTACCGTCATTGGTGCGGATTTACACAATGAGCCACACGGTCAAGCAAGCTGGGGCACAGGCAATGCCTCCACAGACTGGCGTCTGGCGGCACAACGTGCAGGGAATGCGATTCTGTCCGTGAATCCGAATTGGCTGATTCTCGTAGAAGGTGTAGACCACAATGTACAAGGCAACAACAGCCAATACTGGTGGGGTGGCAACCTGACAGGTGTAGCCAACTATCCTGTCGTTCTGGACGTACCGAACCGTGTCGTATATTCTCCACATGATTACGGCCCTGGTGTGTCTTCGCAGCCATGGTTCAACGATCCGGCCTTCCCGTCCAACTTGCCAGCGATCTGGGATCAAACCTGGGGCTACATCAGCAAGCAAAACATAGCTCCGGTACTGGTCGGTGAATTCGGCGGTCGTAATGTTGATTTGTCTTCTTCTGAGGGGAAATGGCAAAATGCACTCGTAGACTATATTGGTGCCAACAACCTGTACTTTACGTACTGGTCCCTGAATCCGAATAGTGGCGACACAGGCGGGCTGCTGCTGGATGACTGGACTACCTGGAATCGTCCGAAGCAAGATATGCTGAGTCGAATTATGAAGCCTGTTGTTTTCGTAGCGGAACAAGCGAAAGCAACCGCAGAATAGGCCTGTCGCCTGCTCCACGGGTATATGACAACGGCCCATCCTTTGGGCATTTGACACAGGACAGGCTGCCCATGTTTTTTGCTAATTATCGTGAATGAGTAACTACGTAGTATACTCTCATTGTAAAAGCCGCTTTCCCTCCTTCAGGATCAGGTCATGCCAGACCTATGGAGGGGTGAAAAGCGGTTTTTTTAGGTAAACTTACATAAACGTATAACAGATATTGAAGATTGACAATGAGCTATTTACTAAATTATCATTACCTTTTAATGTATTTCATAATGAAGAGGTGGTGCTCAAAAATGTTTGGAATTGTAAATTATGAAGTATTTTTGCTTACTGGAATCCTCCTAAATCTAATTCCTGGTGCAGACACAATGTATATAATTGGAAAAAGTGTTGCGCAGGGGAGAAAAGCCGGTGTGTATTCTGTTTTCGGTATCATTAGTGGTTCTTTGATCCATACGCTGTTAGTTGCTTTTGGTTTGTCAATTATACTTACAAAGTCAATTATCTTGTTCAACATGATTAAAATAATTGGAGTTATTTATTTAGTTTATTTAGGAGTAAGAATGTTATTGGATAAAACAAATGCAAGTTTTAGTGCCTCTGAATCCAATAAACAACACAGTAACAGAAAAACATATTTACAAGGGATGATGACAAGTCTTACGAATCCCAAGGTTTCTTTGTTTTTCATTGCCTTTCTTCCACAATTTATTGATACAAAGGCTTCTGGTCCCATTCCATTTATCATTTTAGGACTTACATTTTCGTTCACCGGATTATTATGGTGCTTGTTTATTGCCTATTTTTCCTCTTACATTACCCAAAAAATAAAAGTCAACCAAAGGCTTGGCAGCTATTTAAACAAAATAACCGGGATAATCTTCATCGGATTAGGATTAAATCTTCTTCGAGCAAAGGCTCCTCAATAAACTTGATTAATTGTTCACAGTGTTCCACTAACAGGAACATTTTTGAATTCATCATATGACCACCTACATAGCTAAATGGTGGTCATATTTTTTTCAAAAATCGACACAATAAAAAAATAGCAAACTAAGCTTTTTCTCCCCTTTTTGACACATCCCTTCCAGTTTTACACATTGTAAATCCCACAATGAATGGGTCATTTTGTAAACTAAATCTCTCTTTTAACCGATAAATACATATGTTGGATTTAAATTTAGGAAGGAAGATTTCATGTGATTATTTGGAAGGGTTTCGGTATTTTAAACATCGTTATTCCAGGGATCTTATTTGTTATTGTCGGGAGTTTAGTATCCGCTCTAGGGCTTGACTCCATAGATTCCCGGCTACCGATGGCTTTTGTGTTCATTGTGTCGGGGGTTATTATCTGGTACTTGGGAAAGGCGCTTAACGCCGACTCGGACAAAGTGCTAGTTGATATGGAAACGGGGCAACGTTATCGAATGGGAACCCAGCACAGCCTGTTTTTTATCCCTATGCATTATTGGGGCCCTGCCGGTCTAGCGATCGGATTTATTTTAATCGTTGCATCGATATTTATTTAACGTTGATTGCAAACATGAGCGATTCCAAACACCGCAATGCGAGCCAGTTGCTCCCATTGCGGTGTTTTTTCTTTTTGAAGGTCAATTATGATCAGATACCACCATGGTTTACCTGTAGCCAATGGATTTGGGGCAGGCAGGCGAAAACCTAGCTCATGCTTCGTCCCAGCTGCTCCACCTTGCTCAGCCAATCGTTGCGCTGCTGATCCGATAATTTATTCATGAGATCAATCGCAGTAGAATGCACTGGTTTGACACCACATAGATGCAGCGTGGAATCCTTCATCATTCGATGCCCAGGCTGTCCCTGGAAAAATCGGTAGTACCAGTGTGGACCGTCCATCGTTGTAATGAGGCGGGCCGTTCTTCCTTTTAGAAGCTTGTCAGGCAGGGGTTTTCCTTTTTGATACTTAAACGCAAATCCCGGCATAAAGGTACGGTCAATGAATCCTTTCATTAATGCAGGCAAGCTGCCCCACCAGATCGGAAAGACAAAAACGAGATGTTCTGCCCATTTAATCGACTCCTGTGCTTGAATCAAATCAGGCTCCAGCGGCAATTTATTACGATATCCACCTAATAGATTTGGATTAAAATCAAGCTCGGATAGCTGCAACAAACGAACCTCTGCCCCTGCGGCCTTCGCCCCTTTTACATAGGATTGAGCCAACGCTTCTCCATAACTGCCAGCGACAGGATTCCCTTGAATTACCAATATTTTTTTAGACATATAAACCATTCCTACCTTCATATTATGTTTTTAGTTAGAAAACACTAACTTTATATTTAAAAAGAAAAGGTCACTACTGACCTTTACTTAATAAAGCAGTTAAACGTTGTTTGACCTCTGTTGCAAATGGGACCAACTGCTGTGGAAGTTCACCTTCCAGGCTGGACACGGACAAGCGTGTAATAGCTCCAATGATGAGCACACCGGATAGCTGAGCATCCTGCTTCGGCAGTTCACCTTGTTGAATCCCCTGTTCGATGAATTCAGTCAACGCCTCCAGCGGCTGACGGACATTTTGGCTCTGGCTTGCTTCAACATACAACTCATGATGCTGTGATAGTAGAAGCAAGCCATACTGGTCCTCATCATGCATATTCAGCACTTCATCCACCAGTTGATGGAAACGACTGACGAAGCTCCCACTCTGCTTGCGATAGAAGTCAATTAATGTGGTGTAGCTATTGCAATATTGCCCGAATACTTCCAAGGCCATCGCATCTTTACTCTTAAAATGCTTATAAATCGCGGCATCCGTCACACCGGCAGCCTCTCCAATTTCTTTGACCGAAATCCCGTCAATTCCTTTGGTTGCAAATAAGCACATCGCTGCCTGCAGAATATCTTTCTTTTTGCTGTCTATATGTGTTTTCTTATTCATAAGCTTATAGTAAGCGATAACTAACTAAAATGCAAATTATATTTATGCAGGCTCATTCCCTCTTCATACCTTCATTTAAAATATATTGAATCCAACCTAATACACCATGTTTTTATATGTGATTAATTATAAACACCTTAAATTATACGTGTATCACCCCATTTTATTCATATAAAATAGATATGTAACCGAATAAAACGGGCGCTAGGACAGTTGGGACTAATTATGCTTGAGATGCACGCAGCCACCCAGCAGGGAAAAGACTCAGGCAATCTTGGCCTATGGAGCGACGAGCACATTTCCCCGCTGCAAAAAAGTCGTGCAAGCCATCCATGACCAAGGCTCCAAAGTCGGTCTTCAGCTTTGGCATGTCGGATGCAAAGGCTCGTTGCCCCAAGAAACAGCTGTATCTGCCTCTGGGTTGCCTCACCGCAAACCGTATCATCCACTGGATCGCACACTAAATTGGACAATTTCCACAATAATAGGTGTGCCGGAGAGAATTGCCTCTCCTTCGTTAAGGCGAATCGTCAGCGATTCAGGTGTCAGGCTATACAATGTGCTTTCTTGTATCATGCCGTTAATGTATAGATTGGCGTAACTGTTGCTTCCGACATTAAAACGCTGAAAGACCTCCTGTACACCATCTACAGAAAATTGATCTACCATAATCGTGATTGAAGATTCAATTGTAGCAGGCGCAAAATAAAAATACCGCTCAGCTATGGGTATAATTTCAATATTTGAAATGTCAGCTGCCGGACCGGTTGGGCCTGTTATTCCTTGGGCGCCGGTAGGGCCCGCTATGCCCTGTGCTCCAGTAGGGCCAGGTGCACCTGTTGCACCTGAACTACCTTGGACTCCAGCCGGACCTGGCACTCCTGGCGCTCCCCGTGTTCCTGCTGGACCCTGTATTCCTTGGACTCCCGGTGCTCCCGCAGTTCCCGGTATGCCTTGCGCTCCTGCTAAACCTGGAATGCCTTGTACTCCGGTCAAACCAGTTTCACCCTGTAACCCTGTCAAACCGGGAATGCCTTGTGCTCCTGTCGAACCCGGAACACCTCGCTTTCCCGTCTGGCCCATTCTTTTCCTCCGCTTGACAGGAATATTTCTACACCGCCGGTGCATGATTAGCTTTGGATGCTTTTTGGCATTGAACCTTGTTTTTGTTCTACCTTGGAATGAATAACTTGTTTTACACTTTTTACGTTTGTTGGTCTTGCAATGTACGGTTCTCTTTCCTTGCCTTCTTAGTGATGAATCGCGTCTCCTCATACCAGCCGTATGCACCTCCTTCTCTCATGCTATGTATTGTATGCACATCCCCCTTTAGGGTTTTAGGCATCTGTAGCATGCCGATTCCAAGTATTCGCTTCCATCTATATTTGTAGCAAAATAGGGCCTTCTCCATTTACCCTATTATTAATAGAAAGGTTAATATGCCGTTTCCAAATAGGTTGAAAAATCATTTATTGATTAAGAGCCAGCGAATGGCTCATTACCAGTAAAGAAAGGAGATGAGAACTATGCCAATCATAAAACCTGTGTTCACAGCAGTAGCTACAGCTCCAGTGTCAACAGGTGGTGCCGTAACCACGACTATAGCCCCAGCCACGACTCGCTTTTTTGCAACCATTACAGCTGGAATGATCGGAGCAACAGTAACAACCGTTCCTGCTGCAAGTTTTGTAGATGACGCTGATGCTCCAGTTGTTGCTTTGCCAACATTAGCAGCTACGGATTCTTCTAATTATTATATTAACGGAGTTATTCAGCAGAGCTCCTTATTCACCCTAACCACAGCAAGTTTGGTCATTGCCTCCGTAGATATTACACCAGGTGTCCCAGTTGTTATAGAAATAACAGATTTTAGCAGTACAACCTCCACCATATCAACTCAGCCCACCATCTCTGCCCCTACCGTAACGATTATCACTTAAGACGTTTCATTATTTTGATTCAAGATGGACTGAACGGTCATTCACGCTGTACATTACCCCATATAAGCTAGAAAAGACCGATTCAGATGTCGATATCTGAATCGGTCTTTTAGTTCAAGATGATAATATTATCGTTTTATCAATGACTGAGTACTGTATGGTTAAGGCAAAATAGCAAAGGAGCGCACCGGAAATCCGGGGGAATCCTGAATGCTCGGAACGATATTATATATAACCGCGCCCGTCGGGGGCAGCTTGTCCAAATTCGTCAGCACCTCAACTTGATAACGATCTTGCTCCAATATGTAATATTCCCCTACCAGCTTGCCAGCATTGCGATAAGCTACAGAGGAATCAGTATCTAGTGTTTCATGTCCAATGGCAGCTACATTCCGTTCTTCTACCAAAAAGCGTAGCGCTTCCAGCGACCAGCCCGGACAGTGTGCATCTCCAGCGTCGTCCTTGTTTGAGAAGGCATCTGAATCAGGCCAACGTTTGCTCCAATCACTGCGAAAAGCGACAAAGGACTGATCAGCAATGCGTCCATGCTCTTTCTCAAAGTCCAAAATATCCGCAACCGTAAGTTCATAGTCAGAATTGGCTGCAACGGCTGCTGAACGGTCAATGACAACTAGCGGCAAAACCAGTTCCTTCAACGAAAGCTCATGCAAGTAACGTTTGCCCTTCACAAAATGAACGGGTGCGTCAATATGAGTCCCATACTGACCGGGAAAGCAGTATTGTTTTACAAAAAAGCCATCGTCGTGGGTAAACAGGGTATCCACCTGAACATTATCGAATACTGGAAAATGAGGGATTTCAGGATAAAAAGCGTGGGACAAATCTACCCACTCTTTTTGCTTCAACAACTTCAAGATATCTGCTAAATGCTCTGCCATGATGCCCATTCCTCCTCAGCTTTATTACAAGCCATTTTACCTGAGGATTCTTCAAAAATCTATAAATCGAAATGAAATCGTTAACATTCTGAGAAAAACACATAAACAATTCCATATATTCATATATACATTTCCTATTTCGTGTGATTGTTAACGTTTTCATTATTACATATACGTATTGATTGGAAAAAGAAGGGGTCTATTGAATTATATAAAAAATTCGACAAAAATTTTAGTATGTAACTTTTATTATATTAACAAATACTGGAACACGAAGTATGATAGAAAATGTAGAAACCACAGGAGCACCCGGGACTCCCTTCGTTCATCTACTCCATTAATCCAATATACGGAGGTATTTTATGAAAAAGAGATTTTCACTCGGAATCGCAGCGGCTCTACTGTTCACTACTCTGGCTCCTATAGGTGCACCTGCTCATGCAGCCAGCGATATTGGCAAGGAGACGCTCGGCAGCAAAAACGGATGGGCAGCCTTTTCTACAGGCACAACAGGTGGAGCTGCGGCGACTACCTCCAATATTTTCACCGTAACGAATCGCAAACAACTTGTCGATGCCTTAGGCAAGAGCAGCAACACAGCGCCTAAAATCATTTATGTCAAAGGCACGATCAACGCCAACGTCGATGACAATAATAAACCGTTAGGATTGGACGACTACAAGGACCCTAAATATAATTTTGACGCCTACCTCAAAGCGTATGACCCATCCACATGGGGGAAAAAGGCTCCGTCTGGCACATTGGAAAAGGCACGCGAAGCTTCACAAAAAAATCAAGCCAGTCGTGTCGTCATTGATATTCCGTCCAATACAACCATTGTCGGGCTGGGTAGCGACGCCGTCATTAACGGCGCAAACCTCCAGCTAAAAAAAGGGACAGACAACGTCATTATCCGTAATATTGAGTTCCAGGATGCCTATGATTATTTTCCTCAGTGGGACCCAACGGACGGCAGCACAGGCAACTGGAATTCGGAATATGACAGCATTACAATTAACGGCGCCACACATGTATGGGTAGACCACAATACCTTCAATGATGGATCTCACCCTGATAGCCAAAACGGTACGTTTTACGGTCAAGAATACCAGCATCATGATGGACTTCTTGATGTGATTAACCAAGGCGATCTGGTTACGGCTTCTTACAATCACTTTTACGATCATGATAAATCGTCGATTATTGGCAACAGCGACAGCAAAACAGCAGATGAAGGAGCTTTACGTGTAACCTTGCATCACAACTATTATGAAAACACGGTACAACGCACACCACGCGTGCGGTATGGACAAGTCCATCTGTACAACAATTACTATACAGGTGATGTAAAACGCTCCGAATATCCTTCACTGTATATATGGGGTGCAGGTAAATCCTCCAAAATCTTCGCCGAAAACAATGTCATTGACGTTGCCGGTTTATCTGCAGCTAAAATCGTGACTGTCTTTGGAGGAACTGCCCTGTCAGATACGGGCACAATCCTGAATGGACAAGCTGTTAACGCAGGCTCCAGCGTGGGTCTTAGCTCCTCTGTAGGCTGGAAACCATCGCTGAACGATAAAATTTCCCCATCCGCCAGTGTGAAGGCAGAAGTCACTTCCCAAGCCGGTTCCGGTAAGCTGTAAGCACTGCCCGCTAACACCAATAACCACAGGCTCATACAACCTATGATTTTACACCAAAAAGGCTGTTTCCTCCGTAGAATGATTCCACACGGAGAGAACAGCCCTTTTTATTTCTCATTGGTTTAGTTATAAATTACGTTGCGTATTAACTGCCGTATTGTTCTACCAAAACCGGCTTTTCAAATGCGTTATCCAGCTTACGAAGTTTAGCCTTTACCGCTTCTGGTGGCTCAACCGCAGGCGCATCTGGATGCAGCAACCATGATTTTACAAAGTGCGTATCGGATAATTGAAAGAGTGGAGGCTCTTTCTCAAAGTCAATTTTCATAGCATAAGAACTGCGGGCTGCAAAAGCATCCCCTACAGGTGGGTGAAGCAGATCCGGAGGTGTTCCCGGAATAGCTGCCAGCTTCTGACCATGGCTGTCCAAACTTGGCATAGAAGCGAGAAGGCCCCATGTATATGGATGTTTCGGGTTGTAGAAAATTTCATTAACCGTACCTGTTTCCACGATTTGTCCTGCGTACATAACGGCAACACGATCCGCCATCTTCGCCACAACACCGAGGTCATGCGTAATAAAGATGATGGAAGTATCGATCTTTTTCTGAAGATCCTTCATCAGCTCCAAAATTTGAGCTTGAATCGTTACGTCCAACGCTGTCGTCGGCTCATCGGCAATCAGAAGTTTCGGATTAGCAGCCAATGCCATCGCAATGACGACACGTTGACGCATACCGCCACTAAATTCATGCGGATATTGGTTAAAACGCTGTTCAGGATGTGGAATGCCTACCAGATTCAGCAACTCAATACCCCGCTTGCGAGCAGCATCCTTGGATATTTTTTCATGCTTGAAAAGCACTTCCGTGATCTGCTTGCCGACTTTCATCGTCGGGTTAAGCGAAGTCATTGGGTCCTGAGAAATCAGGCCAATTTCCTTACCACGAATTTTTTGCATCTGTTTTTCTGTTTTATTAATCAGCTCTTGTCCGTCAAACATAATTTGACCCTTTTGATAGATGCCCGGAGGGGTCGGAATCAACTTCATAACAGCTTGTGAGGTTACACTTTTGCCTGAGCCGGATTCGCCCACAATCGCCAGCGTCTCTCCTTTATTGACATGAAAGTTTACGCCACGAATGGCCTGCACTAGTCCCTGACGGGTCTTGAAAGATATCGTTAAGTCCTTCACTTCCAAAAGGCGGTTCATCTCATCACTCTTTCATTTATTATTCATCACTATTATTGACCACTATCTAAAAAAACGACGTCCAGGAGTCAAGGTATATACGATTAATTTTACTCAGTTTAGTACCTACCAGTCAAGCTATATCTAAAATATCACCAAAAACCTCTCATACTATGTTAGATAAATGGGATATTAGGCCGAAAAAACGATCATTTTTACCCATTTTTGTACTCATTTATAACATGTGCTGGATATAGCTGAAGCGTGCTCCACCCAATGGCGAACGGGTGCAGAGTAGTTCTCCGTTCAATCGGGTAGCAATTTGACGACAAATAGCCAATCCAAGACCTGTGACACCATTCGAGCCCGCATAGAATCTTCCGAACACCTCGGCTGCCTCTTGTTCGGTCAGCCCTCCTCCATCATCATCCACATGCATAACCCATACAACCTCCGGTGTTGTCCCTGTCTCCAAATGAATGACAACCTCCGTAGAGGTGTGCCGAACTGCATTTTGCAACAAATTCAACATCATACGGAACAATTGCTCGGCCGGAACGGCCACATGCAGGCCCTCTCCCTCCACTCGAAGCGAGATAGAACGTTCAGCAGCCACTGGCATCAATAAATGAACAGCATCCTCTGCCATGCTTCTTAGATCAATTAGAGATACAGGCCATTCCTCATTCAGCGCTTCCAGCCTTGATAGCTGGAGCAGCTTTTCCACCATGTCAATTAACCGCTGGGACTGCACTTTGATGATACTCAGCCCCTCGTCCTGGGATACCACTTGATCCTGAATGGCATATACATAGCCTTGAATGGACATTAACGGTGTCCTTAGCTCGTGAGATACATTTTGTAGAAATTCAATTTGACCCTGGTGGTGCTGCTGAATACGGGCGGACATGGAATGAAAGGTACCGATCAGCTCGCCGATCTCACTTTTATCCGCCTGCGGAAAATCACTATCCTGCGGCTGATTAGGCTCATAGTTGCCTACCGCCTCCTTCAATCGTTTAAGCGGACGCACTAGACGCGAGACAACCATCAGACCAATGACGAGAATCACCAAAAAACCCGCGATGATAGACAGTAATGTGGTTCTCATTAACGGTACATACAGTGCTCTCAAGGAAGATAAGGGTGAGTATACAAAAATACGAAAAGGTTGTCCGGGCAATTCCTCATTCGTAAACAGTACCTTTTTACCTTGAAGCACAGCTACCCCTTCATGTGTAGCGGTCAGATCCTGGGGAGACGGATGAACCGATGCAAAAAATCCCTGGCGGATCAAAAGCAAACGCTCGATCTTTTTGCCTTCCATTCCAGAGACGCTTGAGTCGATGATGCGGTTATCCGTGCTTAAAATAAAGTAATCGGCAGATAAAAGCACGCCCTTGATAACATAGTTCAATTCAGCATTATCCAGTCGATCAAAGCCTCCGTCGCTCATAATATGGACGGCTTTGCGCGCCTGCTCATGGAGCTTGGATTTAGCCTGATTCACCAGAATGTCGTCGATAAGCCTGATGAATAAAACGACCGTAATACAGACGGTAATAAGCATGGCGATGGACAGGGAAAGCAGTATTTTAGCTCTCATCGTACGCATGGTTATAACTCCTGAACCGTTGCTTTATAGCCGAAACCCCATACGGTGTTAATGACGAGCGTAGAGTGATATTCAGCTAACTTTTTACGAATCCGTTTGACCAGATCATCCACAACCCTCACATCACCTATAAAATCATAGCTCCACACCTGCTGAATCAGATGTTCTCTGCCAAAAGGTCTTTCCAGATGATTCGCAAGAAACAGCAGCAGGTCGAATTCACGTGAGGTCAAATTTAGCTCTTGTCCGTCCACTGTGACTTTACGAAAGTCAGCAAAAATACACAGATTGCCCGCATGGCAAAGATCTGCGCTTCCTGCCGCTTGCCTATCGTCCGATGCAGACATTCCGGCCTTGCTCAGCCTCAGCATCGCTTTAACCCTTCCTACCAATTCTCTTGGATTAAAGGGCTTGGTCAAAAAATCGCTGCATCCCAGCTCTAACCCGTGAATACGGTCGTTTTCTTCTCCACGGGCAGAGATCATAATGATGGGCATTTCTGTAAAATCTCGAAGCTGAGTCAGTAGAGAAAGCCCATCAATGCCAGGCATCATAATATCAAGAACGAGACAATCCGGACGGTTCGTACGGATATGCTCTACCAGTGTTTTACCACTGGAAAAGGAAGTGACCTCGTAGGATTCTTTTTTCAAATATTCAGATATTAATTGCAAAATGAACACATCGTCATCCACTACTACTATTTTTGTCATGGCCTTAACCCCTTGCCGTTGTTCTGGATGCTTCCATCCTCTCTTTAAGCTTAACAGAAGCCCAGCAGAATAGACAAAAGACGGGTATACCGTTCCCGGTCCCGTCTTTCTTATCATGAATCGCTGCTGTATATGCCAGGCGAGCTGAAAGCTAATTACACATCAATCTTATTTCTTGGTTGTTACTACTTTAGCAGCTGTTTTTGGCGCTGTTTTCACTGTTTTTGCTGGGACTACTTTTTTAACTGGAGCTTTGTGAGTCACTTTTTTAGCTACGACATGATGTGCACGAGTTTTATGAGCTGTTGCTTTGTGTTTAACAGCATTATGTTTTTTGGCATGATGTTTAACTGTACGGTGCTGCACTTTCACTGCTTTTGTTTTGTGGCTAGCCACTTTTTTCGCAACGGATTTTTTAGCAGGGGCTTTCTTCGCTTTGGTTGTTGTTTTATGAGCTGTTACAGCTTTTTTAACAGGTGCTTTCACCACAGGTGTTTTCTTCACAGGTGCTTTTGCCGGTGTTTTGGTAGCCGGAGTCGTAACCACAGGAGCTTTGATCGCTGGTGCAGTGCTCGCTGGAGTCGTTGTTGCTGTAGCGGCGAATGCACTGCTTGCTCCTCCCAGTACACTTACTACGGTTAATACGGCTGCTGCATTTTTAGTCCATTTTTTCATGATTGAATCACCTCTCCTTTAAAGTATCTTTAGCTTATCAGGAGAATTCGGGATAATTGTGGAGCAAATGTGTGAAAAGTATATGAAAAAGCGTGCAGACTCATGTATTTAGAAAATACATGAGTCTGCACGCTATGAGTTCTACAATAACCATCTTCACTAGCCAATGGCGATCCAGGAAATAATACCATAATTATGCGCGGTTTCGTTCCACTTGGTTACGACGATCACTGCTCCATTCGGCGTCTGAGATTTCAGCGTTGCATGAAAGAGAGGGTGGTTCGTCATCGCTACCAACGTGTAGTCTGGGTTTACAAAAGGCTCCCCGAATACAATGGTCACTTCCGTCTCTCCTTCACTACCTTTCAAAAGAAACGGCGCTCTGCCAAACTGCTGCAATGCGGGCTGATTCGCACAAGTACGGACCGGAGTGATGCTCAAATGCTCCGGCTTCACTGCGTTTAGCTCCAGCTCACGTGAGCCTACAGAGCCTTCCACCAGATGATGACCTTCAATGCTCTGCTCTGCCACATGATGGCTTTGTACCGCAGCAGCCTGCAGATGCTCTGGACCCACAGCTTCCGGGCTCAGTACCTCGCTGTCGACGGCCTGAGCTTGCAGATGGCTGCGAGATATACTGTTTGCCTGAAGTCTGTCGCCACTGACACCTTCCTCTGGCAAAAGTCCGGAGAGATGAATATCTGTGGACAGCTGAGCCAGTGTCACCGAGCCCGGCTTTAGGTGATGCGAATCAATAACTTCCTCTCCAATGTGGTGGCTTTCAATAGCTTCCTCAGCCACATGGCGGGACTGTATCGTTCCATCTGCCAGCTTGCCGGACGTCACCGCACCTTCCTGTATAGCATCCTCAGCCACCGCCTGCCAGCCTACATGCTGTGGCTGAATTGCCCCTGCTTGCAGATGTTCCGACTGGATTGAATCCAGCGCGATATGCCTGGACTGCACCACGCCCTCTGCCAGTGCGGACCCTTGGATCGCCCCATCGGCCAAATGCTGAGCGTGTACGGCATGCTCCGTCAAATGCACGGAGTTTACGCTGGCTTCTGCCAGATTCGAAGCACGCACCGCCCGAAGCGCAAGCTTCTCAGCGTTCACGCTGCCTGCCTGAAGCGCGTGAACCGATACACTCCCGGGGGCAATATGCCGGGTCATCACTGCCGAAGCCTCCAAATGGGCAGAGGTGACAGATTCAGGAGCCAGATGGCTCGACTGGACGGCCTCTTCTGCCAAATGATTGGCTTGCACCGCTTCGTCCGTAATATGCCACGGCTGGACCGAATGAGGAGATATTTTGGCAGCAGTCACGCCATCATCCGCCAGTTTGTCGGACGTAACCGACTCATCCTGCAAAGCATCGGTTGATATCGCCTGTGATGCGATATGCACACCCTGAATGGTTCCAATTTGTAGATGGTGCGGCTGAATGGACTCCGGTGCGATATGCACGGACTTCACTGCCCCCTCTGCCAGCGCTCTGTCCTGTACTGCGCCCGTTGCCAAGTGCCGGGGATGTACGGCATGCTCAGACAATTGTGAAGGGCCGACGCTGCCTTCCGCGAGATTCGTCGCTTGCACCGAGCGTGCCGCCAGCTTTTCCGAGGTGACGCTTTCTGCTTGAAGCGCACGACCTGACACACTGTCCACGGCCAGATGTCTCGCAAACACCGAGGAAGCCTGTAAATGATCAGAGGTGACGGATTCCGGGGCCAAATGGTTCGACTGGATGGACTCTTCTGCCAAATGATTGGCTTGCACCGCTTCGTCTGTAATGTGCCACGGCTGGACCGAGTGGGCAGACAGCTTGGCGGCAGTCACGCTCTCATCCGCCAATTTGTCGGACGTAACGGATTCATTTTGCAAAGCATCGTTCGATATCTCCTGTGAGGCGATATGCACACCCTGAATGGTTCCCGTTTGCAGATGATGCGACTGGATGGACTCCGGTGCGATATGCACGGACTTTACTACCCCTTCTGCCAGCGCTCTGTCCTGTACTGCGCCGGGTGCCAAATGCCGGGGATGTATCGCCTGCGCAGACAGATGTGAAGGGCCGACGCTGCCTTCCGCGAGATTTAACGCTCGCACCGAGTGTGCCGCCAGTTTTTCCGAGGTGACGCTTTCTGCTTGAAGCGCACTACTGGATACGCTATCCGAGGCCAGATGGCTCGCAAGCACCGTTGAAGCCTGCAAATGGGCAGATCTGACGGAT
Source organism: Paenibacillus sp. Lou8.1 (assembly GCF_024213565.1). Lineage (NCBI taxonomy): Bacteria > Bacillati > Bacillota > Bacilli > Caryophanales > Paenibacillaceae > Paenibacillus > Paenibacillus sp. Lou8.1. Next base: position 179,915 of record NZ_JANAVN010000011.1, on the reverse strand, counting down.
TCCCGGGCCAAATGGTTGGACTGGACAGCCTCTTCTGCCAAATGATTGGCTTGCACCGCTTCGTCTGTAATGTGCCACGGCTGGACCGAGTGGGCTGACAGCTTGGCGGCAGTCACGCCCTCATCCACCAGCTTGTCGGACGTAACGGACTCATCCTGCAAAGCATCGGTCGATATCGCGTGTGAGGCGATATGCACACCCTGAATGGTTCCCGTTTGCAGATGATGCGATTGGATGGACTCCGGTGCGATGTGCACGGATTTCACTGCCCCTTCTGCTAGCGCTCTGTCCTGTACTGCGCCCGTTGCCAAGTGCCGGGTGTGTATCGCTTGCGTGGACAGATGTGGAGGGCCAACGCTGCCTTCCGCGAGATTCGTCGCTTGCACCGAGTTTGCCGCCAGCTTTTCCGAGGTGATGCTTTCTGCTTGAAGCGCACTACTAGATACGCTATTTGGAGCCAGATGGCTTGCAAGCACCGCTGAAGCCTGCAAATGGGCAGAGGTGACAGATTCCCGGGCCAGATGATTGGACTGGACGGCTTCTTCTGCCAGATGTTTGGCTTGCACCGCTTCGTCTGTAATGTGCCACGGCTGGACCGAGTGGGCTGACAGCTTGGCGGCAGTCACACCCTCATCCGCCAGTTTATCGGACGTAACAGACTCATCCTGCAAAGCATCGGTTGATATGGACTGTGACGCGATGTGCTCTCCCTGAATGGTTCCAATTTGCAGATGATGTGGCTGGATGGATTCCGGTGCGATGTGCACGGACTTCACTGCACCCTCTGCCAGTGCTCTATCCTGTACTGCTCCAGCTGCCAGATGCCGAGTGTGCACCGACTGCGCAGAAAGATGTGAAGGGCCGATGCTGCCTTCCGCGAGGTTCATTCCTTGTACCGAGCGGGCTGCCAGCTTTTCTGAGGTGACGCTTTCCGCTTGAAGCGCACGACCGGACACACTATCCGGGGCCAAATGTCTCGTGAGCACCGAGGAAGCCTGTAGATGCACTGAGGTGACCGCTCCTGCAGCCAGATGTGCCGAATCCACGGCCGCCACAGCCAAATGGTTGCTTTGTACAGCTTCGTCCATAATATGTCCGGACTGCACGGCATGGGCAGACAGTTTGGTGGGAGTTACGCTTCCCTCCGACAGTTTGGCAGAGGTGACCGATTCATCCTGTAAGGCCGGAGTCGCTATAGCCTGCAATGCGATATGCTCTCCCTGAATGACCCCGCTTTGCAAGTGCTCCGATTGGATGGATTCGGGCGCAAGATGTACAGACTTTACAGCGTTCTGGGCTAATTCCGTCTCCTGCACTGCTCCTGCAGCCAAATGCTGAGTGTGTACGGCTTGCGCAGCCAAATGTCCGGGACCCACGCTGTTTTCTGCCAGATTGGAAGCCTGCACAGCACGGGCCGCTAGCTTCTCAGAGGTGACACTTTCTGACTGAAGTGCATGACCGGACACACTGTCGGGGGCGAGGTGTTTGGTTTGGACCGATGCAGATTGCAAATGATTAGAGGTGACAGATTCCGGAGCGAGATGATTCGCCTCCACCGCTTCAACAGCCAGATGGTTACTCTGCACCGCTTTATCCGTAATATGCCACGGCTGCACGGAACGAGCAGACAGCTTAGAGGAAGTGACACTACCCTCAGCTAACTTAGGAGCCGTAATCGCCAAATCATTGATTTTATCCGTGGCCACACTTTCCGGCGATAGTTTCAGTGAAGTAACGGCATGATCCTGCAAATGATGGGAGTACACCGCTCCGCTGGCCAGGTGCGCGGTTTGAACAGCACCTTCCCCTAGTATGTCTGCGGTAACGGACTGTTCTTGCAAAGCTGAGGTTCCAACACTGTCTTCCCCAAGATGTTTGCTCAGCACAGAACTCTGGGCCAGATGGGTCGAATCGATGGATTGAGCCTGCAATGCCTTTCCACCCACACTGTTGTCGGCAAGGTGGTTTTCACGAATTCCCCCCGTTGCAATGTGTGCGTGTGTAATGGCTTGAGGGGCAATCTTATTTCCAGTTACCGCTCCTGTGGCAATTTTAGGTTCTGTCACTGCTTCGTCAGCAATTTTGTCAGACTTAATCGCGCTCGAAGCAATGTGATTTTCCTTGACAGCCTGATTCGCCACATGGTGTTCCAACACTGCCCCCTTCCCTAATTTCTCGCTCGTCACAGCCCCGGAATGCAAATGTTGTTCCGTAACCGCCTCCGATGCAATATGATCTTTTCGAATGATTTCGGACTGGAGGTGTACGGAAGAGACTGCCTCCGGAGAAATTTGGGGACCTTGTATGGCTGCTGTAGCAATATGTCTGGTAAGTACCGCCTCGTCGGCAATTTTGTGTGGTAAAATGCTCTGATCCGATATCTTGGATGAAGTGACGGATTGATCGACAATTTGCAATGAGCCTACAGATTGATCTGCCAGTTTATTGGACTGAATGCTCCGATCCGCCAGGTGGCGGGCTGTCACTTGGCCCGTTCCAAGCTGCTCTTCCCCGATGGAGCCAGGACTCAGATGCTTTCTTTCAATCGCTCCAGCCTGAATGTGTGCACTGGTCACTGCCTCAGACTCCAGATGACGCCCGCTGACAACGCCTTCCTCCAATTGTTCCTTGCCCACAATTCCATTGGATAGCTGCTTGCGATTAATCGAACCGGGGGCCAGATGCCTTGCATGAACGGCATGCTCGGTCAGGTGTGCACTCTCAATGCTGCCAGCTTGGATTTTAGCTCCATCCACAGCACCATCCCGCAGTTTGGAAGTGGTCACAGATTGATCGCCCAGCTTGGAGCTGTCGACAGCTTCATTAGCCAAATTGTTCGATTGAATCGTACCACTGCGAATTTTATCCGAGGTGACCGACTGATCTTGAAGCATATCTGAAGACACGATCCATTGTTTGAAGTGACGGCTCTCAATGGAGCCATTCGCAATATGATCACCGCTGATAATCTTATCAGCCAGCTTCTCAGGAGTGATGCTGCCATCTCGAAGTTTTTCACCACCGATGGAGCGATCCTGCAATTTACTGCCTGACACCGATGCGTCCGACAGATGTTCCACCGTAATGGAGTCTGCGGCAATCTTCGAAGAAGTCACAGCACCGTCGGCTATCTTAATCGTTTGAACGGCATAATCCGCCAGAGATTCCGTGTGGATGCTCTCTTGTTTCAGCTTGCTGAAATCTATGGAAGCGGGAGCGATCTTCTCACCCGTCACAGCGAAATCGCTCAAATCGTCTGTATAGATGAAAGCATTGTTTACATGTGGGGCCTTTTTATTGCTCAAAATTTCCTCCACATCAATTGGATCAGGTTCTGGCTCTGGCTCCAGCTCTGGTTCTGGTTCTAGCTCTTGGGGTTCCTCTATCGACACTTGAGTCTCCTCAGCATCCGCACCTTCAACCTCTGTCTCATGCGAAACCTCGATTTCAGGTTCGACAACAGTCTGTAGCTCCGGCTCCTCTTTGGTTGGGGGAGGCGGAGAAGCAACTTGATGAAGTCTTGCTTCTGTCTCCCTCTCCGCAGGCTGTGGCTTCACGCGCTGTATCATACTTAATTCATTCATATCCGGGTCAATTACACTATAGAGCGGCTTTTTGTTTCTTATGGTTTTGCGGCTCTTATTCTTCAAGCAGCTCTCTCCCTTCTCGTATTTATCGTTACAGCATCATATGCAGGCCCTTAGGCACTTGCCACCCTGTGCAAGGATACACTTTTGGGTAAAAAGGATACTTACTGAAATCCACGTTTGAAAAAAAATAGTTAAAAGTTAAAATAGTAAGGGTGAAGATCGCTACAAGAAGAGAGGAATTACAATAACATGATTATCAAACCAAGAACACGTGGCTTTATCTGCACCACTGCTCATCCGGTGGGCTGTGCCCAACATGTTCAGGAGCAAATTGACTATGTACAGGCCCGTCCTGCTATCCAGGGACCCCGTAATGTACTTGTGATCGGGGCATCTGCCGGATATGGGTTGGCTTCTCGCATTACTGCTGCCTTCGGTGCGCGTGCCAATACAATTGGTGTATATCGCCCTAGTAATGCTACGGCCACACGTACAGCATCGGCAGGCTGGTACAATTCTGCTGCATTTGAAAAAGCTGCTCAGGAAGCTGGGCTTAAATCCTTAAGCGTGACAGGCGATGCCTTCTCGAATGAGGTCAAAGCCAAAACGGTGGAAGCCATTCGCGAAGAACTGGGACAAGTCGATCTGGTGGTTTACAGTGTCGCTTCAGGTCGTCGTACAAATCCTCGCACAGGCGAAACGTTTAATTCCGTGCTCAAACCTATTGGTAAGCCTTACACAAACAAGACCGTTAACTTCCACACCGGGGAAGTCAGCAGCGTGACGCTTGAACCCGCAACAGAAGAAGAAGTACAAGCAACGGTAGAGGTTATGGGTGGTGAGGACTGGAAATTGTGGATTGACGCCTTGCGTGAAGGCGGTGTATTGGCTGATACTGCAACAACCTTCTCCTTTTCGTATATTGGTTCAGATATTACGCAAGCCATCTACAGAGAAGGCAGTATCGGAAGTGCAAAGGATCATTTGGAGGAGACAGCGCATCAGCTGAACGATCAGCTGAAAGTTACAGGCGGACGCGCCTTCGTCGCAGTCACCAAAGGACTCGTTACCCAATCTAGCTCCGCTATCCCTGTCGTTCCTCTGTATATTTCTGCTTTATATAAGGTAATGAAGGAAAAAGAGCTGCATGAAGGGTGCGTAGAACAGAGCTACCGCCTGTTTGCTGAGCGTCTGTACGCACCAGAAACTCCTGTAGATGAAGAAGGACGTATTCGTATTGATGATTGGGAACTGCGCGAAGACGTACAGGCAGAGGTTGAAAAGATATGGGAGGCGCTGACGACCAACAATATCTACGAATTGTCAGATCTTGAAGGATATCGTCACGAATTTTTCCAACTGTTCGGCTTTGAGTTTGAGGGCGTAGACTATGATGCTGACATCGATCCCATCGTAACTATTCCTAACGTGCGCTAAGTCTTTTCATATCGTCATTATGTCAGAAAAACAAAAAAAGCTGTTCTCCAGCAGAGAAACATTTCGGTCTGCATGGAGGACAGCTTTTATTTTTTAATTAAAAGGGACACTTGTGTGCGCTTCAAACTGCAAAATGAAGCAAACATTGCAATTTTAAATTTCATTTGATATTGTACCAGTAGGCATAGCAAAGTCCCTCTTCCTGACAAGAGGGTAAACACAGTTGGACAAGTCCTACCTTGACTGACCGTGATACTATTTGCTCAGCCCATCACAACCATATAAGGAGGTGTACAACATGGCAAAAGACGTTCTGTGTGAAGTCAATTCATGTACGTACTGGGCCCAAGAAAATAAATGTAGCGCTAGCTCCATTTATATCGTAAGCAACAGACCTGAAGACACTCACAAATCCGAAGAAACAGACTGCAAAACCTTCGAAGCCAAGTAAATCTTTGAATTCAAGCCTAAGCTTTATAATGAAGGAGCCCATGCCCGGGTTCCTTCTTTCTTATGATATTCTAACAAGAATGATAATTATTATCAAGTCCTTTTTCGGTACAGAAAAGCGCTATTCAATCCACACAATCATTTCTCTGCTCAACGTCTGGTTGCAGGCTTACTTTATAAAGCCACGTCGAAAAGGACCCTGCTGTTCTCTCTAAAAACAAAAAAAGAAGCGTCGCTCTGAACGATTCGCTTCTTGTGCTTGACCTTTTGTAATTGTTCTTGCTTGGTCGGCTTCATTCGTATGTGCTGTGAAATCTCGCCATAATGGTCATTCGTTTTGCGGCTTTGTGCCGCGCAATAGATTCCAGCGCGCTTTGCCTTGCTCAGCGCTTTTTGTGTTTGAGTACGTGCCATACGGCTTCACTCTCCTTTATTGGACTCCTTTTATCATAGCATCCAATAGTCAAATCGTGAATGGTTTGTCTGACTCAAGCATTCTTCAATTCATTAAATGTCTGAAAAAACATCTGGATCGCCACTGGAGGCCGCTACAATAAAAACAATAACTATAAAAATGATGATCAGTGTATAAATCAGTGTACCGATAATACTACATACCAATCCAGCAATGGCCATACCTCTGCCTTGCTCGCCATGACGGTTAATTTCCTTCAGGGAAAGACTGGACAAAATAATACCCACAATTCCGATAATCAACCCGAGATAGGGAATGACCACAGATAAAATCCCAAGCACCATCGAGGCAACAGCTTTACTATTTGTAGGTGGAACTACTGGAGGCGGGTTAAATGGGGCGTTATAATCGTTCGTCTCCTGAAAAGGATCGGAAGATTGAGGCTCCTTGTACAAATCACTCATCTGTTAAATTCAACTCCAATAAGTAAAATAGCAATTATATAAGTTCTAGGGTACCACAATCTTACAAATCAGGACAGTACTTATTTCAATTTTTTAAATTAGAACGTTAAAAAGAAGAAACATAGCGATATTAGCACTTTTTGAGGTAACCGGGCATACAGTATTTTACCTGTTACAGATCAATTGCGCTCCATGAGAGCATCCTGCCAAGGAGGTCGGAGCTATGCTATATCGTGCAACATCCCGCAGAAAGGGCTCGCCTCACAAACGTTTAAATGCAGAAACACTTAGGAAAATATCCGCTGCCATGCTACCCTTTTACAAAGCTATTGCAACCCGACGTGCTTTTGCCGTCCAATGGTCACGAGCTGTCGTTCAGGGCAATTTGGATCGGATGAAATCCCTTCTCTGCTCAGTAGCGCCATTTGCCGCCAAACAAGGCTTAGGCACGAATGGCATCGGCTACTTCATTTCCTTTTTAGCTCAGCCACCGATGCTTTATTATACGAATGGAACGACGATTCCACCGGGGACTGTGCAGTTTACGTTTGAGCCGAGAGTTCATCGCGCCATCGCAAAAGCCGTTTTTCCGCTGTATCGCGAATTGGCACGCAATCCATGTTTTGCTTCTGCCTTAGCTAAAGCGATCAACAGACAAGACCAGCGTGCAGTTCATGTCATAATCCGTAGTTTGATTCCATCCTCTGCACTGAAATCCGTACAAATTGAGGATGATGGCTTTGCCTTGCTTTTTAAGTATCCCTTTAGCAAGTATCCCTATCGCAATCTGCTCTTTCAGGAGTTCACTTAAAAAGGTCGCTACTAGCGTGCTTGCTTGAGTTTTCCAATGAGCTCTTTTCCCAGTTGTATAGCCATATCTGTCAGCACTCTGATTTCGTCCTTGGTTGCATGATCCAAATGCGCCCCGCAGCAAATGGCAAAATTGCCCGCAAACTCTTTTCGCAAGCGAACTGCAATTTCTTCGGTAATATAAAATTCCTTATGGTTTTGTAATTGCACAGTTTGAATCGGCTCGAGCCTGGCCCCTGCTGTAATCGTTCCCAAATGCGGCTGATCACCGCCAGAAATGAGTACAATGATATCTTCCCCCATAAAATAGGCATCCAGCACAAGACGGATACGTCCGCTTTCTTTTTGCAAATGAATCATATAATCCTCTCCTGCTAAAAATATTATTGTGAAACGATTCACTTTATGAGCATTATTCATTGTATCGCTTCCTGAACGGCTCGACAATTAAAAATGGCCCACAGCAGCCTCTATAAACCGTGGCTTGCTGTGGGCCTTCATTGCTATTCTAAAAGAAGCCTTCCCTTTCCTACTGGCTGTTAACGGATCGTGATCGTATGCACAGTCTTACCGCTTGCGCCGTCATTATCCGTCACCGTTAGCTCTACGGTATACGTTCCAGCTGTGGTGAATTTATGCTTCACCTTGGAACCGACTGCCGTATCGCCATCGCCATCGCCAAAATTCCAGCTGTAGCTGACGATTTCACCATCTACATCACGGGAAGCTTTGGCGTTAAATTGTACATTTTTGTTCTTCTTAGCTGATTCATTAGCCTGAATAATGGCTACTGGCTTTTCATTGGATGTAGGTGGATTCGGATCAGGGTTCTGTCCTCCACCATTGGTTACATACAATTTTCCCGGCGCCTCCGTCTCCACTTCATTTCCCGCTGCATCCCTTACCCGGATCACGATGACTCCGCCTTCCAGGTTCAGAGAAGATGAAGTGAAATAAGTACCTTCATAGTGGCCTGACGAAGTTTCATTTAATGGAATATCGTTGCGGCCCAAAGTGGACAGGTTGAAAGGCAGCTCCACATGGAAGGACGCCTCCAAACCGGATGCACTGTCAAAGGATACTCGTACCGACTGCCCTGGAGTAATACGCACATCCTCAGCAGGGCTAATGTTTTCAAGCTTCGGCAGAGCTGAATCGACATACACCGAGCGCGTAACGGTTGTTTCGTTTTCGGCAAGATCCTTGGCCGTCACCGTAATTTGATTTTCGCCTTCGTTGATAAGCAATCGCTTGTTAAAGCTGCCATCACTTCCAAATTCAGCGGGCTCACCGTTAATCGACAATTCGGTGAGGAACTCGTCGTACACGGTACCGATAACACTAACTACACCCGCGTTCGTACGGGCTCCTTCATCAGGAGAAGTCAGGATCAGACCCGGTTTAGTCTGATCGAGCGTCACAACTACCGTTTCGGAACGATCCGTTAATTTGCCGTATACCGCTGCTTGAACACTTAGCGGATTAGCACCTGGCTGAAGATCAACCGACAAACTGAACTGACGATCCTTCACTTTCGTTGTGCCAGCCAGCTCCTTACCGTTAAAGAGCTGAATATCGGCTCCTTCTGCCGGGGAAGTTCCTGTTACGGTAATCGACTCTTCCTGCGTATACGTAGCCTTCGTAGGAGTCGTAATCGTTGGAGCATTCACCGGATATCTGACGATAGCCCGGATCATGTAGTTCCCTTCCTCCTCAGGTGATTGGCTCCATGCTCCGCTTACACCTTGCCAGCTGCGAAGTGCATTCGGGCCACTCTCATCTGTAGCAAGACCTGGCGACTGTGTGCCTACAGCAGACTGTGTATATACGATGTAGAAGTCACCTTGAACCGTCACCGGCTCTGGAAGCTGCACCGTCGTCCATTGTGTCTCATCCCTTACGGCAGTCCCGTCGAATGGACCAGCCAATAATCGTCCAGGTGCTCCTGCCGCACCGGAGGCGTCATAGATAGAATATTGGAATGCCGTTCCTCCCGGATTCGGAAAGGCAGAGTTCCAGAACAAAAGCGATGCTCCTGTCACTTGAGCCACTTCCGACTCAGGCGTCATTCTGACTGCCCATGAATTGCCTGCCGCGTTAAAGGCTCTAGCATTTTCTCCTGTCCCGTCATCGTAGGCAATGCCTCCCTGGAACCCGATGAAAGGTTTCAACGTGACATTCGCTTCCACACTACCGTTCGCAGGAGCAGTAACGGATACACTGTCGCTATAATAATTCTCAGCTGAAATGGACAATGTGTATGTTCCTTCCAGCACGTCCAGCGTAAATTCTCCAGCCTCATTCGTCTCTACCGGAGCAATACGTGCATCCTCCAGCACCAACACTTTCGCTTTTTGGATCGGTTCACCGGATTGCTTGTCGGTAATGACCCCGTGAATCGTACCGTGAGGTACGGCCTGAAGACTAAAGTTTGCTCTGATGACCTTGTTATTCTCAATCGTGACTGCTTTCGTTTGAGGCACATAACCATAGGCTTCAGCCTTCAGCGTATAGTCGCCCGCTACATGGGTAAAGCTGTATTTGCCCGTGGTCGGATCCGTTTTCACCGAACGTCCGGTTTCCAATACCGTAACCGTAGCGCTGGCTGGAAGACTGTCGAGACCGACACGTCCACTATCCACCGTTGTTTCTGCCGGCTTCACTTTCTCCTGGAATTCACTCTTTTCAGTGCTTGTAATTTTGTACAGCGGGAATTGTTCTTCCGCTTTTTCCAGCTTGATACTCGACTCAGGTACGATGTCCTTGGTCACTGTCGCAGCTGGAATGCCCAGCACACGGAAATCGTCAATGTACCAGCCGTTCTTGTTCACACTGTTATCCGATTTCAAACGGAAGCGAATTTGAATCTCATTGCCGGTGTAGCTATCCAGATTGTAATAAACTGGAGTCCACTTTTTCCCGTTCGTGTTGTGAGAGAACTTGCCCAGCTCGCTCCACGTGTCGCCATTGTTTTTGGACACTTCCACATAACCGTAATCATAGCCGGCCTCAATTTCAAACCAGTGATTGAAGGTCAGTGTTGCGTTGCGTACAGCCTGCAAATTAATTTTGGGAGAAACCAGCGAAAATTCAGCTCCGTTCTCATAATTGCTATCAAGATCGGTTGCCCACACATTGGGTCTGGACGCTGCGCTCTCTGGTCCTACTTCCTTGGGAATGCCGCGTTCCCACTCATCCTTGGTACCGGAATGAGTCCAGCCATTATCCGAGCTGCCGTCAAAATGATCGCTATACAGCGTATCTGGCACGTCTACTCTTAGAGAAGCCTCATTCGACTTGATTCCTTCATTGCCACTATAATCCTCAGCCGCCACTGCATAATGATAGGTCGCTCCACCGACCGTGATGGTATCTGTGAGTGTCAGTGCTGAGGTTGTACCGATGGAAGTATAATTTTTGCCCGATTGGGTAGAACGATACACCTTGTACTGCTTTACATCATCATCGGAGGAAGCATTCCAGGCCAGTGTGACGTTGCCCACAGTATCTGCTTCAGCAGTCAAATTGCTCGGCGCAGCAGGCGCAACGGTGTCTGGCTCCTGAATCGACAGATCGTCAATATACCAGCCATCTTTCACAACCGTATTGTCACTCGTAAAGTTGAACAGGAGGTATACCTTTTGACCCGCGAATGCCCGCAAATCAAGGTATTGTGTTTTCCAGCCGTTGCTGGTGCCGGTAAACGATAATACCTGCTCAAACGCATTCTGATTGTTTGTGGTTGCTACGTACACTTTGCCGAAATCAGAATTGTTTTCAAGATCGTACCAATGCTTGAAGCTGACCAGTGCCCCTTTTGAGCTCTCGGTCAGATCAATCGGAGGGGCCATAAAATAACTGTTGGAGTTGGCCTGATATTGGCCTTCGAGATTAGTCGTGATGACCTTTGTACCCGAATGTGCGCTTTTAGGGCCGCTTGTCGGAGTTCCCCATTTCCAAACACTGCCCTGTCCACCGATATTAATACCGGCAATGTCTTTTTCGAAGTCTTGTGTGTAGCCTGGTTTTACGCCTTTGGAGATTTTAACCTTGTATACTTCAGTTTCAAATCCATTATTACCATAATCATTTACACGAATATAGTATTCCAGACCAGCGCTGTCCACCAAAAAAGTCGGGATAGACGCTTGATATGTACCATCTTTGCTGTCGCCGGACGTCCGTTCCAACGGAATATATACATAGTTTGACGTACCTGCTGTTTTGGCAAATGCCTCAACGGCTGTCACGCCGACATCATCCGTTACATGAGCAGTCAGAGGTATATCAATACCCTCGAATGCCGCTGCGGGCGGTGTATGCTCGAGAACAGGTGCTTCCAGATCGTCGCCACCCGTTACAACTTTACCAGACACGGAGCCCAGACCTTGCATGACCGAACCGACTGCATCCAGCGCATTAATGACACCATGTCCGTAACCATTATTTGGCGAAGTAGGATATGTGCTGTCCGTGCGCGGTGTAGCTGTGTTCATCAAAATTTCCTCAAGCTGATCTACGGTAAGCGAATGATTCGCTTGCAGCAACAGAGCTGCAAGGCCCGCAACATGAGGTCCCGCCATGGAAGTACCGTTATACCCGCCTTTATAGGCGCCACCAGCGACAGATGACCGGATATTCACACCCGGTGCGGAAACTTCTGGCTTTACCTCACCATAGGGTGATGGTCCTAACAATGAGAAGCTGGCCAGATTATCATTGCTATCCGTGGCTCCAGTAGCGAAGGATTCCGGATAGTTCGCCGGATTGGCTACCGAGGCAGGTCCGCCTGGATTGGAGAGAGAGGTATTACCTGCGGAGAATTCGGGGAAGATTTGAGCATCCCGCCATGCCTGAACCACAGGCCGGAACCATTCATCAAGACCCGGTCCACCTCCCCACGAGTTGTTCACTACGTCTGGAGCAAGCTCGGGATGAAGATTCCCTTGAGCATCTTTTGGCGCAAGCAGCCATTGACCACCATCCAGTATAATCGCATCCGTCGTTTCCGGATTAAAAATCCGAACCGCAATCCACTTCGCACCAGGTGCAACGCCAACTCGATTCGTTCCGTTTTCCTCAGAGCCGACCATCGTGCCCATCGTATGTGTACCATGGGAATCGTCTTCCTGATCGACCGGAAGCGTCGCATGACTATGCGGATCGTACCAGCTCAGCTCGGGATTCACGACATTGCCTGCCGCGTCCAGCCCCCGCCATTTGCGATGAAGGGCCGGATGTGTATAATCTACACCTGTATCCAGATTGGCAACCACGATTCCGGTTCCGTCAATTCCCTTTTCCCACACTTGTGGTGCGTTAATATGGGATATGTTCCATTCCACCGTAGATGGGTCTACAGCGTTCTTACCTGCATTGCCAGGCTTAGCCGATGTTTTGCCATCGTCCTTCTCCAGCTCTACAGCCTTCTCTACCGTTGCAGACTTCGCCGTTGCTGCTGTGGCTGTTTCAGTCGTTTTGGCATTTGCTCCCTCTGCTTGCTTGTCAACCGTCACCTTTTGCAGATAACGCGTTTCATTCGGCAAGACTTTATCGACCTCAGGCAGCTGCGAAATATGATCCAGCACCTCCTTGGTGCTTGTTACAGCCAATGCATTGACAATAAAAAAGCTTTTATATTCCTTCACTCCGCCGCTCTCTGATTGCTTATCCAAATAATTTTCAAGCCCATATTGGGTTCTTGAAGCCGTTTCACGCAGAGAACTGATCACATGGCTGCGTGCAGCCATTTTGGCAGCGGAAGGTGTTATTTTCTCAAGTGAGGCCTTTTGGAGAGCATTTTTGGAAACCTTGTTGGTGTCTACCTGTTCTTTTAATTTGACCAGATAGGTAACATAGTTATTCTCCTCAAACTGTTTGGTCAGTTTCGGGGACACCTTCGCGGTCGTGACCTTGTGCGAGGCTGATTTCAGCTCCAGCTTGGAGCCATCCGGTGTGTTATTCGCCAAAGCAGGTTGAACAAAGGAAAAGGCCATTAGCAAAGATAGTCCGATAGATAGTGGTTTCTTGAATCGTTTAGGTTTAATCAATTACTTCTCCACTCCTTTTACTAGGTTTAATGTTTCTGGAATAACCTGTACAGAGTAAGACCTCATACCTTACACATCAAACACACGGGTTGCGTTGGCGACCACCTCCTTCATAGAATATAGAGGCACAAAAATATTTGGCTGTTCATAGATGGTGGTACTTCATAGGTGAGTTTACAATCCCAATAGGAAGCGATGAAATTTAGTAGAAACCAAGGAGAAAAAGCAGGAGAACTTCGAAGAAAAGACATGTTATATCATTACAGTTTATATTAAAAATTGATATATAATCATATATTATGGAATAGTATAAAGTTATCAAAACAGATATACAAGTCATTTTTTTGCATTTTTCTTGAAATTCTATGACTTTTATATTCTTTTATGTACGAACCCCCCCTTTTTTGCGGCTACGTAATAGTGCATTACACGGTTAACAGGTGTATGCAATCTCTGTACGAGCCGCTCAAAGGGATTTCGGGGGTCTTTCTTAATCCTATCTTTCGCTCTATATCTTGTTCATTGGAAGTCGCTTATGGGATTTTTGCAAAATCCTCACTTAAGTACGGAGTTCACCGCAGCAAGCGCGTCGATCAGACCATATCCGTAACCATTGTTCGGTGAAGTCCGATACTGGCTATCTGTCAGCGGCGTCGCTGTTTTTGAAATAACATCCTCCAGTTGATCCACAGTCAAAGATGGCTTGGCCTGAAGCAGTAATGCCGCTAATCCAGCAGTATGCGGACCTGCCATGGAGGTACCATTCCATCCCCCCTCATACACTCCACCCGGTACAGAAGAACGGATGTTGACACCAGGAGCCGAAATTTCAGGCTTCACTTCGCCATAAGGAGAAGGACCGCGCAGTGAGAAGCTGGCCAGCTTGTTGTTAATGTCAGTGGCTCCTGTCGCATAAGCTTCCGGCAGATTTGCCGGATTGGCTACAGACCCAGGTCCGCCCGGATTGGACAATGTTGTGTTGCCTGCGGAGAACTCAGGGAAAATCTGAGCCGCTCTCCACGCCTTGGTGACTGGACGATACCATTCATCCAGACCAGGTCCGCCGCCCCAAGAGTTATTCACCACATCCGGTGCAAGCTCAGGGTGCTTTTTACCGTTTTTATCTACAGGAGCAAGAATCCATTGTCCACCGTCCAGTAAGATGGAGTCGGTCGTATCTGGATTGAATACTCGAACCGCAATCCATTTGGCGCCAGGGGCAACACCGATTTCATTCGTACCGTTGCTGTCCGATCCAACGCTCGTACCCATCGTATGTGTACCATGTCCATTTGAATCAGTTGGCAGCGATGCTCCATCAACCGCATCATACCAGCTCAGTTCTGGATTAACGACCTGACCGGAAGCATTCAGACCACGCCATTTTCTTTTCAACGCCGGGTGAGTATATTCAACGCCTGTATCCAGATTGGCGACTACAATGCCTTTGCCGTCGATGCCTTTGGCCCAAACCTGTGGTGCTTTGATTTTAGAGATATTCCACTCGACACGGCTTGGCGTTACAGCATCCTTATACACGGATTCTTCCACCGATTTTTGCGCATTCTCTTCCGTCCCAGCCGTATCTACAGCGGCTTGATCTGGAACCGCTTGGTCAGCTGTAGATTCCTCAACTACGGGCTGGGCATCCTTATCTATTTCTACCTTTTGCAGTTCCCGCTTTTCGTCCGGTAAAATTTTGTCGATCTCAGGAAGTGTGGCGAGATTATCCATGACCTCTTTCGTGCTGGTTACCGCAAATGCGTTCACGATAAAGTAACTCTTGTACTTTTTGACGTTTCCATTATTAGCTTCCTTCTTTAAGTATTCCTCCACGGATTGTTGCGTTTTTTGTGCTGTATCCATGAGAGAGTTCACAACCGTTGTACGTACAGAAAGCTTAGCAGCAGCGGGTGAAATTTGCTCTGCAGAGGCCTTTTGGAAAGCATGCTTGGCAACTGACTCCGTATCCACCTGATCTTTTAATTTAACCAGATAGGTGACATACTCACTGGCACTGAATTGTTGGTTCAGCTTGGCAGAAACCTTGGCGGAAATCGTCGATGCTCCTGCTGAGGTGGTTGTGCTGGAATCACCATATACCGGAGAAATCAGAGAAAAAGCAAGAAGAGCGGTAAAACTGACCGACAGCGTCTTTTTGATATTTTTCGACTTAATCAATACTTTCCATCTCCCTTTACTTGGTTTTTTAGTTCTCAAGGACAGCCTTCCGGGTAGCTACGTCAAAAGCTCACAAAATAGCCTCTGGTACTCACCTCCTTTAAAAAAATATAGATTCCGCCGGGGTGATATCCATAGGTCATCATTCTGAGGTGAACAACCCTTGGTGCAGACCGTAAAGAACGAGCATCGGGTAGAAACAGGTGAACAAGTTTGAAAATGATAAGTGAAAAAATGAAGAAAAAGGTAGGGTAAGAAACTAGAAGTGATCGAGGAGGTTGATAGGCAAATATTAAAATACAATTTAAAACAAAAGAATGAAACATATGGTATCTTTTGAATCTAGTATAGTGTCATAAAATCAGATATTTAAGCATTTTTTTGAATTTTATTCCTTTTTTTCTTGAAGAAGAGAAAAATCTCTTCCATTTTCGAAGCAAATGCAAGTCTTCATTATGCACTTGGTTTCGGGGATTAGAAGAGATTTTTCGGCATTCAGCAACAAATTTTATCTGCCGCTATTTACAGGTATGGGAACCGAAACGGCTCCATCTGCAAAGGAAGATTTGGTTTGCTGCGATCTGCGGCACAGACTCGTACATTCTCGGAAAGCCATTTGCCTGCATCCACAGCAATGATCTTGATTCACCAGCGCAAGGGCAGCCGTCAGGGCCTCTCCTGTATGTTCGAAAAAATGCTTTTGTCCAATCATGTCGTAGCATCCGGTTTTCTGTAGTAATGCCCGCGGTTGAGGCTGGAGCCCGGAAACAAGCACCGTTCCGCCAGACTGCCGGTATTTCTGAATTAATGCGGTAAAGTTACCTTCTCCCGTCATATCCATAAAAGGAACCTTCCCCATACGCAACAACAAAATCCCTTGTAGGTGGTCATTCCGACCTCCCACACCTGAGTTTTCCAATACCGAGGCTGCACCGAAAAATAAAGGGCCTTCCACATTGTAAATAGCCACCTGTGGACAATCATGCTGATCTGTGACCATATGGGCGCCTACTTTTTCATGTTTTACAGAAGGATCAGGAAGTACCTTATCTACTGAAAGTGTACTGCTCATACGTTTAACAAACAATACAACTGCCAGAATTAAACCTACCTCCACAGCCGTTGTCAGCGTCGTAAAAACCGTCAGCAAAAAGGTGACAACCAGCACAATAGAATCCGCTGTCCGCGTTTTGAGAATGTGCGCAAAATGCTTGCGCTCACTCATATTCCAAGCTACTACCATCAGCACCGGAGCCATACTGGCCAACGGAATGTTAGACGCATAAGGTGCGAAAAGCACCAGGATGAGGAGCACCACGAACCCATGTACGATGCCTGACATAGGAGAAACAGCACCGTTACGGATATTTGTGGCGGTGCGGGCAATTGCACCTGTCGCAGGAATGCCGCCGAACAGCGGTGTCAGCAAATTAGCTATCCCTTGTCCAACCAGTTCACGATTGCTGTTATGCCGGGCTCCCGTCATACCGTCAGCTACCACCGCTGAAAGCAAAGATTCAATAGCTCCCAGCATTGCAATAACAAGTGCTGGCGGCAAGAGTTTCACGATCAAATCCCACGTCATCACAGGAATATGTAGCTCAGGCAAAGATGCTGAAATCGCGCCATACGCAGAGCCAATCGTAGCCACCTGCCCTGGAAAAAGTAAAGCTGCCACCAGTGTTGACAAGAGTAGACCAACCAGTGAGCCGGGTATCTTGGGCCATTTTTTAGGCACCAAAATAAGCGCGGCAAGACAGATACAAGCCGTCAGGATACTATATACATTCAGTGAAGGAAGCCGATGGATGAGCTCTGCCATGGAAGGCAGAAAAGTTTCATGCCGCTCTACCCCGCGCAAGCCGAGAAAGTTAGCAATCTGACCGCTGAATATCGTCACGGCAATTCCGGCCGTAAAGCCAATTGTTACTGGCTTGGGAATAAACTTAATCAGTGCCCCCAGCCTTAGCACACCCATTAAAATGAGCATAATGCCCGCCATAAAACCGGCTATGAGTAGGTTCTCATAACCATATTGCATGACAATAGCCAGCAAAATCGGAATAAATGCACCCGTAGGTCCTCCGATCTGGAATTTTGACCCTCCCAGTAGCGAAACCAAAATTCCCGCAACAATGGTCGTATACAGCCCATATTCCGGCTTTACTCCTGATGCAATGGCAAACGCCATACCAAGCGGAATCGCCACAATCGCTACAATACTTCCGGAAATGAGATCCTTACGCAAAGCCCCTGCGTTATAGCCTTCGAACCTTCCTATCCACTTCATTCCTGTAACCCTTCTTTTCTGTAATAGCATTACTTCTCGTTACGTATACCTTCCAGCAACGAGATCGCTTCGACCAAATGATTGTCAAAAATCCGCCGCGCCACCGCAAGCAGCTCCTTCAAAAGCGGATCACGTAGTGAATACACGACCGATGTACCTTCCTTGAAACTGTTCACCAAATTTTTGGCTCGTAAAACGGCCAATTGCTGCGATACGGCAGAACCTTCGGAACCGAGCGCAGTCTGTAGCTCGTTCACATTCCGTTCCCCTTCACTCAGCACCTCCAAAATGCGGATGCGCAGAGGGTGAGCCAATGCTTTGAAAAAGTCGGCCTTAAATTTCTGGAGATCTCCTTCCATGCCTGCTCCGTCCCCCTCACAGAATTGTCCTATAAACGTTCAACAATATCTGAATATTTGAATATTTAGTACAATATCAGCTTTGGGCCAATTGAACTATGATGTTACTCACACTTCACCGTGAGTAAAGTCACATTTCCCCACACTTCTACCTTTCAGGGTTGACAGCTTCCACAGGTTTCCATTAACATAGCAATTAACTTTAAGAAAAGGGGGCCGACAGACATGACTGAGCTTTACATGATAACGACAGACAGACAGCATGATACAACCACATATTTGAGTTTTCGTCTCATCGGCCCCGTTCGGGCGACATGATGGGTGATATCACGCTGTCTGACGGCGTGATTAGCCAGGCTTTTTTATTTTTTTATGCTATTGGAAGAACAGGTTATTTTACGTATTTATGATGTGTTGATCATAAAATGTAATGACACTTTCGGTGCAGGAAGCCGTAGACGACAAGTCTGCGGTTTTTTTTGTTTTTTTAATCTTTTATGCAAGTATTTATGAATTTACTTGAAGAAGGGAACTACCCATTTATATGAATATACAACATACAACCGACTCGTCCTTGCATGAAGGACCATACAGCCATCTGATGAAGCTTCCGGCAGGTGATCTGACCGTATATGCTTCTCAGCAACTTTTCTCCTCACTAGATTACAAGGTGTTCGAGATGGCTAATAACAATTTACAAATTCCGGGTATCCGCTATATGGGATACACACCAGATGTACATGTAGGCGTCGGAACCTGCATCGGTACGACTGCTGTATGGGGAATGGAGGACGGCTATGTATCTCCCTCCATCGTTGGCAGTGATATTGGTTGCGGCATGCGCGTACACCTGACCAATCTGCACAAGGATGCTTTGAAGGAAACCAAGCTGCGCCGTAAGCTGGTCAAAACCATCGACAAATATTTGCCTATGGAAGCCCACCAGCGCGGGCATTATTCGGATATCCGACTGGAGCATATTGTACGCAAGGGTCTGCACGGCTTACCTAACAAATATATTCCGGACAGCTACACTCCTAAGAAATCCACCTCACTCACCCATGTAGAACACAGTAAGTTCTCATTTGACGAGGAGGTGCTAAATCTTGTCGAAGATCGTACGTGGCATCGGGCTCACCGACAGCTCGGCACGCTGGGTGGAGGCAATCACTTCGTCGAAATTCAGGCGATTGAAATCGCGGAGGAAAACCGCGAAACAGCTGAAGCTTGGGGCATGTTCGACGGTCAGGTGGCTGTGATGATTCATTCGGGATCACGGGCTTGGGGGGGAGCAGTCAGCCAGGCCAGCTCATCTGCCATTGCCAAGGCAATGAGCCGTCTCGGGCTCGGTACCTCCGACCCGAGACTAGTATTCGCACCGCTGGATCACCCCGAGGCTGCACATTATGTCGATATGATGTATTCGGCGCTGAATTATGCTGTGGTGAACCGACATCTCATCGCATACTCCGTGCGTGAAGCCTTCCGCGATGTCTTTGGTACAAAGTGCGAGTTGCGTACTTTGTACGATCTAATGCACAATTATGCTTGGGAGGAATCCCATCCGGATCACGGCAGCGTGTTTGTGCATCGTAAAGGTGCTACGCGTGCTCTTCCAGCAGGACACCCTGACAATCCGCGGCCTTATCAGGCGACAGGGCATCCAGCCCTGATCCCCGGCTCTATGGGGACAGCCTCTTATATTATGGTAGGTTTACCGGGCGGTCAGCATAACTTCCACTCCATTTGCCATGGAGCAGGCCGGATTCGCTCGCGTTCTGCGACCAAACGACTCGTCAGTGTGGACGATTTTGCAGGGGCCCTGGGTGTAGGAACAGACGACGAAATTGTGGTCAATCAGGCATCGCTGGAAAGCATTATCGACGAGTCTCCACAGGCCTACAAAAATGTAGATGATATTATCGAAAGTGTCACCGGGGCAGGACTCGCAGCAGTTGTAGCCAAATGCAAGCCGCTGGCCGCCCTGAAAGGAGCCAAATAATTTGAGTATAGACATCCCAGCTATTTACGAATTTGATGAACGTACAGATGGACGCATTACCGGTTATGCCGCTTATGCCCGTCTAATCGACGGTATCAGTGAAGCACTCTATAACCGCTACGGCGTAAAATACGTGCTGTATGCCAGCGACGATCCCAATATTGAGTATTGGGATCTGCTGGAGGAAGATATTCGTTCAGGCAGTCCCGATCTGGAACATGTGGCACGGGTTTTCGATCGTTTGGAGGAACGCACCATCCAGTATGACGATGACGGACCGACTCCTGAATACGGCGTGCATCTGTCGATGCGTAATAATGTATTCGCCTATCCCAAGTGGGGCATCGCGCTGGCGCGAGTTCCCTTTTTCCGTGAGAATGGCGTGTACAATGAAGATTACGTATTTGCGATAGGCGACCAGGAGCTGCAAGGCTTCCTCGCGGGAGTACGCGGTCGTGAACGTAAGCAGAATATGAAGCGTGTCACCGTTTTTACCGACACAAGCCGTGGACTTTCTCGGCAGGCAGAGCCGATAACCCGCGCAATTACGCGGGATGACGTGATTTTGAAAGCGGAAATCAAACGGGATATTTTCCGATCACTCGATCAGTTTTTTGAAGCGGATCGTACCTTCTATCAGACTTATAACATTCCTTATAAGCGTGGCATTCTGCTATACGGCCATCCGGGCAACGGTAAAACAACACTTGTAAAATCTATTGCCAGCAGTGTACCGGGTCCGGCAGCCTACTGGCAAATTACGGAGTATACAACCAGTGAATCGGTCAAAGAGGTGTTCGAGGCGGCTACTCGCCTGGCTCCGATGGTACTGGTTATTGAGGACATTGATTCCATGCCTCAGGAGGTGCGTTCCTTTTTCCTGAATACCCTCGACGGTGCTACATCCAAGGAGGGCATCTTCCTGATCGGAACGACCAATTATCCCGAAAAAATCGACCCGGGTCTGATGA
Organism: Paenibacillus sp. Lou8.1; assembly: GCF_024213565.1. Taxonomy (NCBI): domain Bacteria; kingdom Bacillati; phylum Bacillota; class Bacilli; order Caryophanales; family Paenibacillaceae; genus Paenibacillus; species Paenibacillus sp. Lou8.1. The sequence goes on along the minus strand of NZ_JANAVN010000011.1, from coordinate 158,896 downwards.
ACCGGGCAGGGCGTTTCGATCGGGCCTATGAAATCAGTTTGCCTGACGAAGCGCTGCGACTGGCATATCTCAAGCTGCGTAACTTCCTTGTTTTTGCAGGGGAAACAGGTACACAGAAGGCGGCAGCCATGACTGACGGTTTTTCCCTGGCTCAGCTCGGAGAACTGTATGTCAGCACGGCTCTGGAGTGGCATGAGCAGGGAAAAGCCGATATTGAACTGATTATCAAAGGTATGCGAGGCGAGCTCGATAAGAGCCGTAAGCAGGACTGGTTAAAAAATGTGGCCGAAGGACGTGTTGGGTTCTTCTGATTTATCCTCTCATTGCCTTATAAAGAAATTTATGTTATATTGATAAACAATAAAGTATCGAAAGGGTGACCTTAAGCCAATGATCTACTAATCCTATTCCACCAAAGAAAAAATCGTAATCTTACGAATTTTCTGGATAGGATTAGTGTAGGCTTTGGGTATTCACGATAAGCGCATTGCTTCTTTGACGGGAGCAGTGTATCTTCTTGTTCGTACGTCTACCTCCTATCCAGAAACCAATGGATCAGGAGGTTTTTTGCATGAAAAGAATACTTGGAATCCTAATGATTAATATCTTCATCGTTATGGTGGGCGTTGGTTTAATTACCCCCATCCTGCCAGAACTGATCATTGAATTTGGTGCCAGTGGGCGGGCGATCGGTTTATTGGTAGCAGCCTATGGAGTGACACAATTCCTGCTCTCTCCAATGACTGGGCAACTGTCTGATCGATATGGGAGAAAAGCATTCATCGTCGTAGGTGGCATTGTTTTTGCTGTAGCTAAATTTATCTTTGCTATCGGAGATGAGTTATGGATGCTGTATACCTCAAGACTTCTGGAAGGAATGGCAGCAGCCCTGATTATTCCGCCTATGATGGCATATGTGGCGGATATTACAACAACCGAAGAACGTGCCAAAGGAAATAGCCTGCTAGCCGCAGCCATGTCATTCGGATTTGTCATCGGTCCTGGACTTGGTGGTCTTCTTGCAGGATATGGAACGAGAGTGCCGCTGTATATAGCAACGGGTGCGGCTATTATTGCAGTTATTTTTTCAATGATTTGTTTACCTGAAAGTTTGACGAAAGAACAAATGAAGGCAGCTCGGGCAAGAATTTCTCGGAAGGAATCTATGTACAAACAATATGTGAGATCGTTAAGGTCAAAGTATGCGATGCTCTTTGTACTTGTTCTGGTGATGACCTTTGGACTCGCTAATTTTGAATCTGTTCTTGGTTTATATGTAACGAACCGCTTCCAATTCTCGCCGCAAGATATTTCAATTATTCTAACCGCAGGTGCTGTGATCGGAGTCGGTATGCAGGCACTAGTTGTTGCTAAAATAATTAATAAGTTTGGTGAACAAAGGGTGATCAAAGGTTCGCTTCTTTTCACCTCAGCTGCTTATATTTTGTTTCTTTTCGCCATAGATTTTTGGAGTATCTTTCTTCTCACTTCCCTTATTTTCTTTGCTACCGCTATGCTTCGTCCAGCTCTTAATACACAATTATCGAAGATGGCAGGGAATGAGCAAGGATATGTAGCTGGTATGAATAATGCCTATATGAGTGTCGGGAATATTGTCGGCCCCACTCTAGCGGGATTTTTATTTGATACAAATATGTTCGCACCATTCATAGCAGGCTGTTGTATTCTATTGGGTACTTTTTTGCTTACATTAAAAATGAAATAAAAGAGGACAACTGATGAGTAAAAGGCAGCTACGGGTGCGGGGCTTATTTTTCAACGCCCGCCTGTAGCTGCCTTTTTATTCTGTCTAATCGCTTATATTTAACAAACACTCAAATTCCCTTTATTCTGCTTCCCCGCTTAGACGATTCAAAAATTGAATAGCCCGCGAACTGGTCGGCTGCTCCAAAACCTCATGCGGCGTACCCTGCTCAACGATTACACCCTGATCCATCAAAATCACATGGTCCGCCACCTCAGCTGCAAACTTCATTTCATGGGTGACAATAACCATGGTCATCCCTTCAGCAGCCAGTTGCTTTATGACCTTAAGCACCTCACCTACTAACTCAGGATCAAGCGCAGAGGTCGGTTCGTCGAACAATAGTACCTCAGGTTCGACAGCCATTGCCCGGGCAATACCGACCCGTTGCTGCTGTCCTCCCGATAACTGATGAGGATAGGATTCTGCTTTATCAGCCAACCCCACTTTTTTTAGCAATTCCAATGCACGTTTGCGCGCCTCGTCCTTGCTCTTTTTCTGAACCGTGACTTGTCCCTCCATCACATTTTGTACGGCTGTCATATGCGGGAAGAGGTTGTAGGATTGAAATACCATCCCTGTCCGCTTGCGCAGCGCCAAAATGTTTTCTTGCCGGAGCTTCGTTCCTTTCGCAAAATTCAGTGCAATATCCCCTACTTGGATCTCTCCTTGGTCAGGAACCTCCAGCAAATTCAAGCAGCGTAAAAGCGTTGTTTTACCAGAACCGGAAGGACCGATGATAACAAGCACTTTCCCCTTACCCAACGTCACGTCAACACCCTTAAGTACTTCCAGCGAGCCGAACGATTTGTGTATATTCCGAATTTGGATCACCGGTACAATCTCCTTTATCTGACGGAAAAACGGCCTAGTCGCTTCTCCAGGTAATTTTGCAGCACAGTCAAAATGGTGCTAAACAGCAGGTAAATAACTCCCGCCTCGGTATACACCAATAGCGGTTCGTATGTGGTAGCTACAATCTGGTTAGCCGTTCTGAACATTTCCACATAGGTGATGGTCGCAGCCAGTGAGGTATCCTTCACCAAGCTGATGAATGAATTAGCCAACGGAGGTACGGACACACGGGATGCTTGCGGAAGCACGATACGACGCAATACTTGCCAGCGCGTCATTCCCAAGGAGTACCCCGCCTCCCATTGGCCTTCCTGAATGGATATGATAGCCGCACGCATAATTTCAGAGCTATAAGCCCCTACGCTGAGAGTAAAGCCGATCACTGAAGCAATAAACGGGTCCAGTGTAATACCTACGGAAGGTAAACCATAGAAAATAATATACAATTGCACCAGCAAAGGAGTTCCTCGAATCACCCATACATAGAAGCCGAAAATCAGCTTGAGTATTCTCCATTTGGACAGCCGGGCCAACGCTGTAATCAGCGCCAGCACGAGTCCAAGAGCAAAGGAGATGAGCGTGAGCGGAATCGTAAAAGAAACCCCTGCTTTTAGCAGAGGCAATAATGAATCGATAATGATTTGTATTTGGCGATCATCCATTGTACAGACATCCTTTGAAAAGATAGGTTTGGGAAGATTCGGTTCGACTTGGCGAACGTTGGGTCTTCATTTATTATTTGGATACGTCGGCTCCAAAATATTTCTCGGAAATTTTCAGGTACGTACCGTCAGCCTTCATATCAGCCAGCGCTTTGTTTACTTCCTTGATCAAATCTTCGCTGCCTTTATTGAATACAGCTGCGCTGTGTGAAGCATCTGAAGATTCGTCCACCTTTTTAATTGGTGCGTCAGGCTTTTGCTTTTTCAGATCAAGATAGGATAATCCATCATTGACGGTCGCATCCACCCGCTTGGAAGTCAGGAGGTCAATGGCTTGGTTGAATCCCTCTGTTGCCACAATTTCTGCGCCGTTGCTTTTCGCGATTTGAGTCAGGTTACTGGTCAGGGACTGCCCAGCCTTTTTCCCTTTTAGATCAGCAAATTTCTGGATGTCTGTATTGTCTTCGCTTACGATCAGAACTGCCTTGGAGACAATATACGGATCAGAAAAATCATATTTTTGCTTGCGCTCATCTGTAATGGATACTTCATTAAACACCGTGTCAAACCGCTTGGAGTTCAACCCTGCGAATATGCCGTCCCATTGCGTCTCGATAAACTCCGGTTGTACACCCAGGCGTTTGCTCACTTCAGTCGCAATATCGACATCGAAGCCTGTCAGTTTACCTGCAGCATCGTGGTAGGTAAACGGAGCATAGGTGCCTTCCGTGCCAATTCTTAGCTTGCCGCTTGCTTTTACAGATTCAAGAGTAGCTGTAGCAGTAGTATCTGCTTTTCCATTATTAGATCCGTTATCTCCGGTAGATGCATTATTGTTACTGGCGCCTTTATCGTTGTTACCGCAGGCCGAAACCAGCAATGCCATCACGATGAGTACAATCGGCAAAAAACTAAATTTTTTCATGGTATCCACACTCTTTCCCTTTTTCTTGATAACCTAGCACGCGGCTGGTCATTGAATAGTACATCATTCATTTTCACGCGTCAATGCTTTTATCCAATAATCCCTATGCAAAAGGTAAGCTATATATCTTTGCAGCCTAAAGTTATTCTAGGTTGACTCTTTCATTGGCAGGCTATTCATTATAACTCCCCTCACTGCAACTTTTTCTGTACCCTTACGTTAGAGATTTCGTATAATAGGTTTTAATATGCAGTTTAGAAATATACCGGAGTGTGATCATGGATACCCAAAATTCAACCTTATCCTCTACATCACCTGAAGGAAGTCACTCGGCCTGGGCTACCTTCACTTCACCTTTAAAACAATCCAAAGCGTTCACTTTGTTGTGGCTTGGACATTGGATCGCAATGTTGGGGAGCTCAGTCACCACAGTCATTTTGCCACTGGTTATCTATTCCCTAACAGGCTCGACTACTATTATGGGACTGGCGATGACTGTTTATATGTTGCCTAACGTACTTATTCTGCCTTTCGCAGGCATGATCGTGGATAGAATTGACCGAATTCGTCTCCTTCTGTTTACGAATATCGCCCGGTTTGGACTGATGTTCATTGCGGCGGTGCTGATGTTTACAGGCGGAATGAAATTGCCGGTTCTATTCGTTGGCCTAGCGTTGTACGGATTGATGGACGGTATCTTTAATCCTGCTTATTCTGCCTTACGTGCACAGGTATTCACACCGGACATACGCAATGCAGCCAACGCACTTAGCCAGATCAGTATACAAGCCGTCCGTCTACTTGGCCCTCCGTTAGGAGGCTTCATTGTATCTTTTTCCTCACCTGGTGTCGGCTTTGGACTGGATTCTATCGCTTATCTGATATCTTTTGCCTGCTTTTGGATGTTAAGCGCTCATTTGGCCTCCATCATCGGCAAAGGTCAGGTAGATCCAGAACAGCAAGATCAGGGTAAGCAGCATTTTCTCAAGGATTTTATCGCAGGCTTTACCATTCTCAAAAGCCACCCCTGGCTATGGATTACGATTCTTGCCTTTTCCTTCATTAATATTTGTTATTCAGGCATTATCGCTGTACTCATTCCGTGGCTGTTCAAGGTTCATCATGGCTACAGTCCAGTCGTATACGGCATTGCGATGGCAAGTAGCGGCATTGGCGCTATGCTGGGGGCCTTTGTGTATGGATCACGCAAGCATTGGAAGCATCGCGGTCTACTCGCTTACTTAGGAGCTTTTGTCAGCGGTCTTGCTTTACTACTGTTGTCTGTAGTCACTTGGATGCCAGGACTGATTATGAGCATGATGCTCGAAGGATTTGGCATTATGATATTTGCGATTATCTGGGAGACAAGCCTCCAGGAATTAGTCCCAGCCGAGTCTTTTGGACGTGTAGCTAGTCTGGATCTAATGTTTTCCTTTGCCCTGCTCCCTGTCGGCTATCTGGCAGTAGGTGCTGTGGCAGATAAGCTTGGTGGTATGTTCACAATTGGCATGTTTGCAACCATCGGCATGTGTATCGTGCTGGGCGTTCTAAGTGTTCCTCATATCAGGCGGTTTCAATAGGAAAAATTCGTCATTTTCCTCAAAAAAAGCTGCTCCCACAGGTTCATTTTCGAACCTTGCGGAAGCAGCTTTTTTCATTTTAGTCCTAATCCCCATAGGGGCTAGTCTATTCAATGATTCGTAAAGTTAACCCCTGCTCCGTCCAACGGAACGGAAGATCAAGCTTACAATCACGACCAGCACAATCGCACCAATTAATGCAGGAACGATGTAGAACGATCCGATTTCAGGACCCCAGTCTCCCAGAATCAAGCTACCCAACCATGCACCGATAAAGCCAGCGATGATGTTACCTATCACGCCACCCGGAACATCACGACCTGCGATAATTCCTGCCAACCAACCAATAATACCACCAACAATCAATGCCCATAACCAACTCATTTTGCGTCACCTCGTTTAAGTTTTTATCGTTGTGTTCTATTATTAACCACTCGAACTCCTTTTGAACACACAGAAGACAAATGGTTAATATTACCACCGAACGAAACACTGATTTAGGGGCTTGATACCATCCTACGTGCCTCTACGACTATTTATACACCCCTAGTGTAAAAAGTGTGTCTAATGTGCGCTTATCCTTGTATTCCTGCTTTTTTTGTGCCATCCTCACATTATGGCTTCATTAATGTCACTTCATGCATAAGTTACAAAAATAACAGATTAATTAAGGAGTGACCCCAACTGGAGTGTCGAGTAGGATGTGCCGCCTGCTGTATTGCCATTACGATTTCTTCCCCTATTCCTGGCATGCCAGATGGAAAACCAGCTGGTGTTCCTTGCCCTCAGTTAACTTCCGATTACCGTTGCCGATTGTTTGGCAAACCTGAGCGCCCAGTTGTATGCAGTGGATTCCATGCTGATGAGGATACGTGTGGAAGCACTAATGAAAGAGCATTTGAGCTGCTAAGAGAGCTGGAGGAGTCAACTTTACCGGGTAAAGCTTAAGGAAAAGTTCATTCTATATGAAGGAGAATTTTGATTATGAATGTTATTGAAAAAAGAATTGCCGAATTGAAGCAATATCGGCCTGATCTTACCGCCCCGAAGGATATAGATTTATTCTGGGCCAATACACTGGAAGAAGTTCACGCCAAACCTGTACATGCGTTCAAAACTCTCGTACAAACGCCATATCCTCATATTCTTGCTTACCGAGTTACTTTTGAGGGTGTCGATGATACGCCTCTGCATGCCTGGTATGTACGCCCCCGATTTGCCGGAGATCAAAAGTTGCCGTGTATCGTTCTGTTTCATGGCTATACAGGCGGAAAAGGCTATCCTGAAGATTATTCCTCTTGGCTCATGCTTGGCTTTGCGGTATTGGCCGTAGATGTGCGTGGCCAGGGAGGAGAAACGGGAGACCGTCTGGGTGATCCTCATGGTACGGTTAAAGGCTGGGTAACGAAAGGAATATTGGACAAGGATACCTGCTACTACAAAACGATTACAACCGATGCCCTTAGAGCCGTAGATTGGGTAGCGGAGCAGTCGGATGTCGATTCGGCTAAAATCGCAATCAGTGGCGCCAGTCAGGGCGGCGGGCTTTCATTAATGGTGGCTGCGCTCAGCGATAAAGCTGCCATTACGGTAGCGGATATCCCCAATATGTGTCATATGGATTTTGGTATGATGAATTCTACCAGTTCCCTGACGGAAGCAGCTGAATTCGCCAACCGATTTCCGGAGCATTTGGAGCAGGTACTACATACATTAAGTTATTTTGACGTGATGAATCTGGCTCATCGCATTCGTACCCCGATCATGGTATCGGTAGGGTTCAAGGATACGGTGTGTATGCCAGAGACGATTTTCGCCGCTTATAACCGTATTGAATCACCGAGAACGATTGAAATTTATCCGTTTACCGGACATTGGGTTGAAGGCTTTCAAAGACGCAAAACGGCAGAATTTTTAGTTCAGCATTTTTCTTAATTCGATTTCCAACGCTCGAAAGTACAATATATAGAATGATTCCTCCGGTGCACAAAAAAAGAACACCACGCATCAAACTGCGTAATGTTCTTTTCTACTGCATCGGGGCCAGTCCCGCTTACGCCCGACAAACTCCTCGACAACTCACACGAAACAAATCTTCTAAGATTACGATGCAGCTCGCTGTTCTGCTGCCGAATCCCCTGCCCATTTTCGCACCCAAACAAAATCCATAATCATCAGACCAAACGGGATGAAGGAGGCAAACATAATAAAAAGAGGCCGCCGTATAGACCAGTGCAGTGCTGTTTTTCCATAAATTAAAGCAACGAGGAGCAACAAAAAGCTCACCCGGTATATGTTTCCAATTACCATAACCGCCTGGGTCATGCCCGCAGCTTGCAGGGGCTGGTGGGTGAATAGTATCGCCAAATAAGCTATAGCTTGAATCCAGAGCATGAGTCGGACACGCCCCAAAGGTGTTCTTAACACAAATTTAATCCCCTCTCCATAAGCAAGGATGTTCTCTCATCCTTTACACATCCTTTATTATAACGAAAAGGTTCCCAAACTCCAACCTATCCATTTTTGAGTTTTGACCTAATGAGTTGTGTCTGATACAGTTGTGTAAGAGGTGATTATAAATGCTTAAACTGGGTATACTGGACCAGTCTCATATTCCTGAAGGCGGTACTGCTCAGGATGCATTATCCAATACAACAGATTTAGCGCGTGAAGCTGATCAACTGGGATATAGCCGTTATTGGGTATCCGAACATCATGCGTCCAAAACACTAGCGCACTCCAGCCCTGAGGTGCTTATTGCGCATTTGGCTGCTCACACATCACGCATTCGTGTGGGTTCAGGCGGTATTATGCTGCCACACTACAGCGCGTATAAAGTCGCCGAAAACTTCCGCTTGCTGGAGGCGCTCCATCCAGGACGCATCGACCTGGGAATAGGACGTGCTCCCGGTGGTTTACCCCTGGCTACTCGTGCCCTGCAGGAAGGCAAGTATCAATCTGTCGAACAATATCCACAGCAGATTCTTGATTTAATCGACTACTTCCATGATTCGGTGCCTGACAATCATCGATTTGCCGGTCTTCATGCCTCCCCGATGATATCGACCGTTCCTGAATTATGGTTGCTCGGCTCCAGCGGAGAGAGCGCCAGATTGGCCGCGATGATGGGTGCCTCCTATGCCTTTGCCCAATTTTTCGGGACTCCAGGTGGTGTAGAAGCTACCGCACGTTACCACGAGCAATTCCAGCCTTCGATCCTAGGTGATAAGCCCCATTCCATGGCGGCAGTTACGGTGGCCTGCGCGGAAACCGAAGAGGAAGCTGAGCAGCTGGCGTCCAGTGCTAGTTTGTATTTCCTTTTGCTCATGCAAGGTAAAGAAATGAGTTCTCTTCCGTCGGTGAAAACAGCAATGTCCTATCCGTACACGGAGTTGGATCGTGAGCGGCTGCGTCAGTCTGCAGCCTGGCGTGTTGTTGGTACCCCTGAACAGTGTAAAGAACAGCTGCTAAGACTGGCTGAGCAGTATCGTACCGATGAGTTACTGGTCGTTTCATCCATTCATGACTTTGATAAACGTATTCAGTCCTACCGTCTGCTGGCCAAAGCTTTTGCTTTGGTATAGACGCAATTGAACGGAGGCTGAGCTTCTGAAACATTAAAACCCCCGCCTGCCTATGATGGCAACAGCGGGGGTTTGTCGTAGAGAAGGGTTCATTGGAACCAACCCCTCTGCACTATGGAAGTAATTCAAGCACCACAAAAGTCGAATATCATATGGTACTTTGGTAGTATATAAACCGACACTAAAGGGTGGGTCGTCCACTCCTAAAGTTCCAGTATCCATATACCAAAGACGTATGCTTTATACTCCAAAGCTTAGAAAGATTGCACCCTAAAGTCCCAATCTTTACTCGTTTCGATAAAGTTAGTAACGGTTAAATTCTAAGGTTCTATACCCCAAACCAGCTTACCCTGCTGATATACAGTGCCATGGTCCCAGTCTGCGAATGCTGTTTGGGTAGCACCATAGGAGTAATCGTTGGTCTCATCAAAATTGCTCCAATTTGCAGCATGAATCCGGGGTTGAATTTCTCCACTTTCCCCGCCAGGCTGAATCGTTCCCGCTCCATCTGTGAAAGAAATCTCCACATATTTATCAGCCTTGGACTTTGGATTCGGCAATGTTACAAAAGTTGCTTTTACCTTTTCAGTGCCAATCCTAGCCCAGTCCACAAAAAACTGTTGAGCTTGTTTGCTTTCATCTGTGTAATAGTAGCGAATTTTTAGATCACTCAGCTTCACAGCTGTTTTTCCTGTGTTTTTGATATTAAATTCAGGACGGATTGCGTTATCCTTGGCGTTCGTGTCACCAGTGCGATACTGAAGCACAATCCCTTGATCGTTACTGCCTGGTGTACTTCCTCCGTTGCCGTTATTGCCGCCGTTGTTGCCACCACCGTTATCACCGCCAGTATTGCCAGTATTGCCATCTCCGCCGTTATCCCCACCGTTGTTTCCGCCTCCACCATTGTTGCTGGAGCCTTCCAGAATCGCCTGTTTTACGAATTTGCCGGAAGCCGACAATTGCGAATCAGGCCATCCGCCCTTACGGTCAGCACCAGGCAACAGCGCAGCAGAGGTCTCATTTTTATCTGCCAGCGACCAGTTAGTCCAGCTGATTCCACGGCTTGCAAGAAAATCAGTCCATACTTTGGATTCATTCAGGAACGGACCACCGTTACCCGAAGCATCGCTTGTACCCCACTCGGTAGCAAATATGCCCACGCCTTTGTTCAGCGCATAATCGACCCGATCGCGCAAGTACTGTCCATGCGTACCCGCATAGAAATGTACGGTATACATTGTATTCTTGTCTGGAAGTGGATGGTCTGCTGCATCATGTACATCCTGACTCCATGTGCCTGTTCCTACAATAATAATATTGTCCGGGTCCTTAGCTCGAATAACCTGAGATACCTCAGACGCATAAGGTCGGATTTGATTGTTCCAGTTCACATTCCCATTCGGCTCATTGGCAAGTTCATAGATTACGTTAGGCAAATGGCCGTACTGAGTCGAAAATTCATTAAAGAAAGCTTTGGCTTCATTTTTATGAATGTTCGGATCGCCATCTGAAAGAATGTGCCAGTCAATAATGACGTACAAGCCCAGTTTCTGTGCTGCCTCAATCGCTTCCTTCACTTTATTTTTCAAAGAAGGGTTGGCAATATAACCATTTTCTTCAGTGTACAGTGCAACCCGGAATACGGAAATGCCCCAATCGTCCCGTAGCCATTTCATAGAGTCCTGATTTACCAGATCCCCAAACCATTGGACGCCGTGAGAGCTAATCCCTTTGAGTTGTACAGGTTTACCGTTTTTATCCACCAGTTTACCATTTTTTACCGAAAGTTGTCCGTAACGTTCCACAGGGGTCGTCCCGGCAGCCTCCGCTGTTTGCGTATTCCAGTTGAATCCGTTCGTTAACGTTAATAGCAATACTGCTGTTAGCATCACCGCTACTCTTTTTGCGATCCTTGGCAGGACCCATTGCCCATTCATCATTTACACATTCCTTCCTTTTTATAAAGTAGATGAGACTTATCAGTACGTTGTTCTCCGCTCTTTCGCCCCCTCCTTCATATAACAAGAGGATCAGGTCCAAACATTGATGTCACTTACCTGTATATGGATGATACTACTATTATAGTTAGTTTCATGTTACATTTCGACTTTATGATTGAAAATGAACAGGAAGTCACGGTTTTGGGATGTGTTCTGCTTGGTTGGCTACTATAGAATACTAAAGGGACAAAAGACTCATTTACCGATTGCAAAATTCGGAGAATTTTTAGTTGTTTGATAAAAAAAGACTGCTTCCCGATGCCTTGGCTCGGTATAGCAGTCTTATAGATGATCTTATATGTGATCGATTAATGTTACAAATTTCGTCTTAACGTAGGATCTCCCTATTACCCCTGAGCAGTTGCTTGAGGTTCTTTGGTCGTCTGATCTTCCTTCATATCGCCGCCATCCGTCGCTTGATCTGTCAGTACAGTCTCAGATGAGTTACCTATTACCTTGTCAATAAGTTGCAGCCAAGGTTCTTCACTACCTCCACAGCTCTCAATATCACCGAGCAGGGACTCTAGCGTGGTTCCTTCTTCTGGCAAATCAATAACTAAACTGTCTTCGTCAACTTGGATGGTGCAGCAGGTTTTCATTGTAAATCCCTCGCTTAATTCATATTTGAGCATGCAGTAAGCTAGCTCAGATGGGATGAACTCCCATGGATTCCGGGATAAGCCCTTTGAATCCGTCTGAAATTATAAACCTAATGCACATCAATTGCAATGAACAAACCTTGAATTTTTAAGAATTAGCGAGTGTTACAGGCAGGAATGGATATCTAAACGAAGTGTTCGCGCCAGTAATTTTGGATTTATAGAATTAGTTCAAACATTCAGCAAGCTCCGTAAAAATCACTCCAAGCGCATAAGCCCCCGCGTCTGGATAACCAAGGCTTCTCTCTCCTACCGTTCCAGCACGGCCCATGCGCGCCACGATGTCTTCCGTCTTTTTGGCCCCTGATACAGCGGCTTGAGCACCTCTTATAAAGGCTGTCTTCACGTCAAAATCTAATTTCGCGCTCTCCACCCAGCTATCCGCACATGGCACTAATGCATCTATAAGCGTTTTATCGCCAACGGCGGCTCCTCTGCCAAAAGAACGTTCGCCTGTCGATTGTATGCCTTGCACCGCAGCCTGCATCATATCCGCGAATTCAGAAACGGTGAGTTCGCTTCGTTCGCCCGCAGATCGTGCCGATGCGCGAAATGCTGAGCCCCAGATCGGACCCGAAGCGCCACCGCAGTATTCCATGATGACGAGCGAGCATGAATGAAGAAAGGCTCCCATCGTCAAAGAATCTTGATTCAGGATGTCTCTCCATTCCCGTTTCAGCTGACGAAATCCCTTAGCAACGCTCATGCCAAAGTCGCCGTCGCCTGCATGAGAGTCAAGATCGCAGAAAGATACCTCATTCTTGATGATAACCTCACTCATCTTATCGACTAGGTAAATAAGATTGTTCAACGTAACTTTGTTGTTCTCAATAACCGCGAAGGCAGGGTCCGTTTCTACCCTAAAGGATACTTGCCGATTTTCGTCTACTACAGTTGAAATATCCGTGAATACGACATGATCAACAGGTCCAGCCACCTTGAACGCAGGTGCGTTGCTTTCATAGGAGAGGAGCGTTTTCAGTTCGTTGTCCAGCTTCATGATGGAAACCGAGATACCTGCCATATCGATACTCGTCATATAATTGTTGACAAAAGTGCGATCGATCGTGATCCCCTTCGCTGCTAGTTCGCGAGTGACCGAATAGTTGAAAAGGTACAGTTCTTGCAGAGGCGTACCGCCGAAACCATTGATCAACAGGGCGATTTCTCCGCTGAAGCCAGTTTCGATCTGCATGTCTCGAAGGAGATCGATTACCATTCTGCCTGCCAGCGTATCCGCATCCGTCAGCTTCTCGCGGCTGGTCCCAGGCTCGCCGTGAATGCCGACGCCGTACTCGATTTCATCATGCCCGAGCTCTAATGTTGGCGTGCCCTTCGCCGGCACGGTACACGAAGTCAATGCGAATCCGATACTGCGTACATTCGCAGCGGCTTTCTCGGCCACTGCTTTAACTTCCGCCAGACTCCGGCCCTCTTCCGCCGCTGCACCCGCGATCTTATGGACAAGTACCGTTCCCGCCACCCCGCGCCGTCCGACTGTATATAGGCTGTCTTCTACAGCGATGTCGTCCTCAACCTTTACATAGTCCACTTCCAGACCGTCTTCAGTGGCCAAATGGGCGGCGTTTCTAAAGTTCATAATATCGCCGCTGTAATTTTTAATAATCAGCAGCGCACCTTTTTTCCCGGTTGTCGCTCGGATGGCCTGATATACTTGAATCTGTGAGGGAGAGGCGAAGACATCACCGCAGACCGCGGCATCGAGCATCCCTTTGCCAACGAAGCCGGCATGGGCGGGCTCATGCCCGCTGCCACCGCCGCTGATGAGCGTTACTTTCTCCGCGTTCAATTCCTTTTTCTTGAGCACTTTGTATTTTGGCAGAAATTCCAATTCGGGATGCGCAAGCGCAATACCACTGCACATCTCAAGGACCAAATTTTCCGCACGGTTGATGACCTTTTTCATGCTACTTTACCTCCGCTTTGTACTGGCTCCCGATACGGTCGGCCGCAGCGATTGCCGCTGCAACCTGCTCCACTGTGACCGGAAACGGCATGGAATGAATCGATTCCTCCAGAATGCAAGCCTTTGCAGCTACTTCCATGAGTTCTTCCTGGCTGATATGATCGACGCCGATATCAGCCAAGCAGACCGGTAAACCGACGGCTAAACAGAAATCAAGGACCTGATGTAATTCTTCCGTGGGTGCGTTTTCGAGCACCAGCTGTGCGATCGTGCCGAAGGCAACTTTCTCTCCATGATAATAATGATGCGTGCCTTCCAAAATCGTGAGTCCATCATGAATTGCATGGGCCGCCGCAAGTCCGCCGCTTTCGAAGCCGAGGCCTGAGAGTAAAATATTAGTTTCAATGATATTTTCGAGTGCTTGCGTAACTTGGTTTTCATCACATGCCGCTTTTGCTTTGGCACCGTCTTTCAACAGCATTTCATAGCATAGCGTTGCAAGTGCAATCGCCGCATTCGTACCTACTGCTGGTGCACACTGTCCTTCGCGCACTCCGTTAGGCAGTCCGGCATTGACCCTGGAGTAAGAACGAGAAGTCGCACGGGCTTCAAAGTAAGTTGACAGTGCATCACCCATCCCTGATACAAGGAATCGGGTTGGTGCATTAGCGATAACGGTGGTGTCGACTAATACGACACTCGGACTTTGCTTAAAATAGGCGTAATCGTCGAAAGCGCCTTCTGGGGTGTAAAGAACGGCCGAGTGACTTGTCGGTGCATCCGTCGCAGCAATCGTCGGACAGATGATTAGCGCTTCCCCTTGAGCCACGCATTTCGCCGCGTCGATCGCTTTCCCACCGCCGAGACCTACGATACAATCGCATCCATTCGCAGTAGCAATTTCCTGAAGTCTAGACACTTCCTGTTTGGAACACTCACCCATAAAACCGCTTTCAATAAAGGTTACGTTATATTTACCCAAAGTGGAATCAAGCTTATCTTTTACCCGCGCCACATCGGCAGGATGCGCAATCAATAAAGCGGATTTGCCGAAAGTGCTCACATAGTAACCCAAATTCAACAATTCGTTTTCACCTTGTACATATTTGCTTGGGCTGATAAAAGCTTTTCTCATCTATAATTCCTCCTTATGATTGTGTTGGCTTCGTTCTGATTAAAACTATAACCGAACCATGTAAACTTTACATTGGAGGAATCAAGGAATATATTATAATCTACAATCGTATTTTTTTGCACTGGAGATCACGAATTGTACTTTTTTGTTATTGCTTACAGGATAATTTACCATTAAGGGATGAGAATCTTGATACGTGAACATTTGAGCATCCAGAAAATCTTTGATTTGAAAAAGTGGGAGCAGTTGCAGGATTCATTAGCATCCGTTACCAAATTAGCCATTCTCACCGTCGATTATAAAGGGAATCCCGTAACTAGCCACAGCCAATGCCAATCGTTCTGCAAAAAGGTTCGCCAGGATGTGAATCTCCTTCCTTACTGCCAAAAATGTGACTCTCGTGGTGGACTTGAAGCGGTGCGTTCCAACAAACCTTATATTTATCTCTGTCATTATGATATCATCGACATCGCGGTACCGATCATTATCGACGATAAGTACATCGGCGCCGTCATGGCAGGTCAGGTCCGCTTAGCCGATCCTTCGAGCGCCTTACATCTCGAGCAAATCCTCACCTCAAAAAATGAAAAACTGTACAGTTCCAAATGGGAAGAACTTAAGAACGACTACGCCGATCTGCCGTCCATGACCTATCAGGAAATTCAGACGATCTCCAGCATGTTATCCTTATTGTGTAATTATATTGTTGAAGAAGCGATGAACAAAAATCTTCTCGCAGAAATGTTCGAGAAGGCGTCGGCCACACAGTCCACTCCACAGTTGTCCGAGATCCTTCCTGGCTACTCGTTGGAGCATATCGAAAACCTTAAGAAAGAAATGAATAATTTCTTAGCAGATGCCTATCTGAATTCCTCAGGAGAGGTGGATATTTCGTGCGGAAATCCCGTACTAAAACCCGCCTTCGAATATATTTTTGAGCACAAAGGTGAAACTTTTTCTCTGAAAGCCTTGGCTGACTTGTGCCACATTAGCCCAAGCTATTTTAGTCGGCTGTTTGCGAAGGAAACGGGGGAGAACTTTTCCAGCTATCTTTCCCGCCTGAAGATTAAATGGGCGAAGCAGTTGCTCGAAGCTACAGATATTCCGGTATCCCAGATCAGTAGCGAGCTCGGCTTCAATGAGCCAGGGTATTTCATCAAAATATTCAAAAAGTATGAAGGCACTACGCCCGCGGTGTACCGAAAGTATTACAAGGGATAAAAAAACGAAAAACAGATGATTCACGGGTCTAACGTCACCATGATCATCTGTTCATATTGTTGTGCTCAAGTTACGTATCCAGGTGTGCTTTTCAGGCTGCCTGAGATTGTGATTTGCGCTCAACCACCATCCCCTTTTTATCAGCAAATTTTATGGATTGTTTCTTTATCTTTACTGAAGTGTTTCTGACTGATCCTGGACGTTCGTTTCATTGTGCATGGATTCCGATTTTTTCTTGCGAAATAATTTGGCAAAAAACTTGCCTATCACACCAAACACACCCGCACAAGCTGCACCGATAAGTATGATAACCTTAATTCCCGCGCCCTTAAAAAAAGCAATGAGTAATGCCAACAAGCCTACTTTTTTAGCTACTGCCAAGCCTGCTCCTCCCAAAATCAATCCGGTTAGGCCGTATTCGGAAATTTTGTCCGTTGAAGCATTAAAATCCTCATACCGCTCACCTGATTTGACTGTCAGCTTGGGTAATATATTCTCATTCAAAAACTTCTTATCTGCGTCCAAATGCGCAGGATCGGACACTAATATTGCAGAGATATAACCCTGACGAGTGAGCAAACGAACATTATAATTGATCAACTTTTCCTTGTTCCCATCCTCCGCCAACATAGACCAGGTTAGATTATGGCTCGCTTCATTATAAAAAGGCTCCACATCCCAGCCCGTAACATACAGACGATCACTTTCCGCTTTTTCCTTGTTACTCTCTTCCGTACCCTCTTTATAACTATCTAGAATGGCATTCGCATCGATGTCTTCTTTTTCATCATCCTTGATGTGTCCAAGTTCATAGTATTCAAAAACAACTTCCCAATTTTGATTTTCATCTTTCGGAAATATACTCCCAATTTCTTTACCAGATGGCTTCTCGTGATTCATTTCGCTTATCTTTGCTGTGTTAGCTGCATCTAGGAAAAGAAGAGATGAGTCCAGTTCGACCGCAGCCATTTTTCCCAGGTCTACCTTTCGGCCACCTTCAATCCATTTTAATTGTTCATTGGATGAGGCCCACGCGTTCCCCCCACTGAGTAACACCAGACTAAGCGCCAACAGCGCTCCAAAAATCGTTTGGCTCCATTTCATTTTGCTACTACATCTGTTATCTAGTCTCTTGTTCAAAACTCATTAGCCCTTTATAAATTCCAATATCTCCCGTATCCCCAACCATATTAGCCACTGCTTCTTATTTTGTCAATTCACAGTGGCAAAGGGAGTTTCCGAGACTTAATACTCATTTTTATGCATATGTATGCAAATATTCTAATCTAATTGAACTGAATTAATAAAATGTGAATGAGCGATAAGAAAAACTCATGAAGGACAAGCACAATTGCGCAATGGCACTACTTATCCGTTCTAGCTTCCTATTTATGAATTCCTAAACAGGGCTTATTCCTTGATACGACACCCCCGTTGACTTCTAGCTTAATTTCGAACACATCCGTCTTGCATAAAAATGTAGAATTTCAGCAGATTAAGGAATGCATAATTCATATAACAAGTGACTTTAGTCTTAGTGACTTTTTTTCTGTTTTTAAACATATGTCAACTTTTTTATTTAAAAGAATATATAGGATTTCATAGGGTCGATTGATTAGAAGTAAGCTAATTATTGAAAAACCCTCTACAAGTTCATTGCTTGTTTTTGAGGTTGTAGCTATTCACCAGCATTTGATAATGTCACCATACTACTTATTCAGCTTGCCAAAGCCCGCTCCGAGACTGGGACAGATCACCTTGTCTGACTTTAGCGATATCACTAGTTCCTTCACTGTACTCGCTGGTGGCAACAATCATTGCAGCGACACCAGTTAATAGCCGTGTTGTGAATGTTATCGGAGCCGCCGTTGAAATTGCTCCACCTGCCCCCGCCACACCCCAAGAGAGCAGCCAGAGTAAAAAATAGATCCCCTAAAGCGGACTTTTGGACTTTAGAGAGTCCTGTTTCCATATTAGGAGATTACTATATTTTGGAATCAATCTGGCTGGAAGAGTGAATTTACAACCTCACTAAAACTTGAAGATACTAGTTTAATGAATTCGGGTTTCAACTCATTGTCCTCTTCGAAATAATCCATATCACGAAATAAACTATTCCTTGATCCTCCTCATTAACAGAAAGACATATAAGACTATCTGCAGGATCTATTCCAATAGGAATAAAGTTAGAAGGGATTATTTTGCCACCATTATATTTTTTATAGTAGTATACTAGATTACTCTCCGTTTCTTTACTAAGTGTAGAAATAACATAATAGACGATGTTATTTTCTGATCTTTTGTTTCAAATCTTCTTCGAACAGTCTTACCTCCGTTACGATACATTAATTTTCTTTATAATAATTTGGCAAGACAAGATTGCACATTTCTTCAAAAGTTTTTAGGTTCTTGATTTTGAATTGGTTAAATGATGATTCAAATTCTATATTAACAAAACTCCACCCACTATTCTTTAGAATACAATTTAGCAAGCAATACCTTAAAAGCATCTTCTATAACCTTCCCATAAGTTTCTTGATGTTTGCCCTTGGATACTTTCTCCGAGCTCTTTTCCATTTCCTCGTTATGGTCGATCTGGTGACCGTTGTTATCAATATTCATAACGATGATGTAGGAACGAACTTCCGTCCGGCCATTGAGTTTACAGCTTCGTGACATTTCCGTCTGCATCAAATCATATGCCATCTCAATACCGTTGCCGTATAGAACGGAAGCTATACGGTTACCATGCCGTGTCCGTACTTCTCCAGTAGCTCCTGAGCCTGAAGATTACAGACACTCGTCCGACCAGATCAGTTGTATTCTATAGTCCGGTCTCCTGCATGGTCTGAGCCGTCGCTCGGCCTTGCGTATCATATTCGTAAGCTAGGATTTTTACAGCCTGACCTACGATTTCCTGCAGTTTTGTTACTAAATACTACGCTTATATTTCTACTATTATTAACCTAATATTATTTGCTGTTCACCAAACCGTCTTCACACATAATCGTATCGTGTATGCTCGTTTGCCGACATATTCAGCAGAAAGAAATTCCACTCAATTACATGATATGATAGGATAAACCGCTATTTGTAAAGAAGAAAAACACCCTTTTTTAGTGAAAAGACAGTGTAGAACAATCATCACTATATAAAAAGGTGTTTTGCTATTTTAATTTTTTTATTTAGAAGCAATTAACTTAATTGGTTTAAATTCAATTTAAAACATTGAATAAATTGCTTCACTAAACTACTTCCCAGTTAAATGTTGGAGCTAATATATTCAAAAAAACATCATGCCCCAAAATTAACCAATGTCTTACACTTAAAGAGTCAATACCTAGACTATTTTTCAGATTAGAGTTTATTACTTCATAAAAGCTAGGATCAGGACAAATATTTGTTTCATTCCATAGAACCCCATCTAAACTTGCTATTTGACTTAAATCAAATTTCTCTGGATCTAATAGTCCAAATTCTTGCTGTGATACAGTTTTGCTAAAAAAGTGAACCTGAGCAAAATTAATCTCTATAATTGCATGTCCAATCCTATTCCAAATTTCATCTGGTATTTTCTCTTCGTCACCATACTGTTTACATAAATAATTAATTTCACGCTCTCTTGTTTTAGCGTTATAATTAATTAAAAATTTTATTTTAACTTCTGATTCTTCTCCTATAAATTCTATAAAATCGTGAGACGGACTTATTTGCCAAGGTACTTCTACTGGATAAAGTATTTGTTTTTCCATTAATTTACTCCTTTCAATTACTCTGGAAGTGTGACTATGTCTATTATTTCGAGATTTTTAGGGCCAGGAGTTATCGGAATACTTCTACCCGGCATCTCAAATTTTTGACCGCGTTGTCTTATTGGAGCCTCTGTCAAACGATTTAATATGGCTTTATCCGGTATTATTTCTTTTGTTTTAGTTGGTTTTATACCAGCCATACTCAAAACAGTGAGGGTTCTATTGCTCTCAGCAACCCTTTTCCCCGTTTTTGGATCAATAAAGTATTTGACTTCAAATTGGTCCGAATGCAATACTCCTGTTCTTAAATCTTCAGCAACATCCGCAAGCTTTCTGCCCACAATATATTCTGGGGCCCCACTATTCATATTGAAAGTGTCAGATACACGCTTTTGTCCGAAAAGTATTTCATTGGAAGAGTCCTTACCTTCATAAACATTCCCATCACCACAGTCGCGCATGTACCCGCTCGGGTCCACGTAGTGGATCGGATTATTCCCTACATACGCATACAGATTCAGTCCATCCCCGCGATACGTATCTTCCTGAGTAAAACGGGCAATGGCCGGATTGTAAAAACGCGCTCGCAGATAATACTGCTGCGTTACACTGTCCCACGTCTCTCCCGCATAGCGGAAGCGGTTTTCGATCTGTTCCGCCATCGACAGCGTATTCCCGAACGCATCATATTCGTAGCTATTCTGAATTCCGCCCTTACGGTCGGTCAGATGCAGGACATCTCCGTGTGTGTTATTTACATAATAAGACGGATTCCCTACCTCGTCCATCCGGGCCAACCACTCATGTCCGCGCACAAATGAGGTCTGGACTCGGGCTTGCTCATCCAGTTCATTCACCATATGCCAGCCGTCATACACAAATCGACGATGGGTTCCGTTCTCCTCGACTCCGTTTCGCAGTCCTTCCGGATCATACAGGTGGCGGATATAGCTACCGTCGGACTTCTCTGCCTTCACCGTTCGGTTAAAGGCATCATATGCGTAAGAGATATTTTCCTGTCCGCTTCGCTCTCTCAGCAGATTCCCTTGGTGATCATATTCGTAACGCGTCTGCTGTCCTCGCGATCCTGTTTCCTGATTCGAGTCTTCACCCAGCGCCTCTTCCAAAACGGACAGCAAACGGTTGCGTGAATCGTACGTATAGCTCGCTTTGTGGTCGTTCCATAGCCGACTTAACCGATTCCCCACCGCATCATACGATAAACGTTCCGTTCCCCATCCCGGGTATTCGGCTTCCACCAGCTGCCCTATGGCGTCGTAGCGATACTTTGTTCGTTTTCCGTTTTCGTCCCGGGTGATCTGGTAACCGTTGTTATCATATTCATAACGGTGCTGTAGGAGCGGATTTCCATCCGGCGATTGCACTTGCAGCTTCGAGACATTTCCATCTGCATCATAGTCGTATGCCATCTCTATGCCGTTGCCATACAAAATGGAAGCCACACGGTTGCCGTGTACGTATCCATACTTCGCCAGCAGTTCTTGATCCTGCCGGATCTCGGAGACACGCCCAACCAAATCATAGCGGTATTCCGTAGTCCGGCCTCCTGCATCCGTCTGAGCAATCCGGTTGCCTTCCACATCATATTCGTAACCCAGTATTTTATGGCCCGGATTACGATCTTCTGCCGCGTTGGTACTCATCAGGCTGGCAAACGCTGCACTCATATTCCCACTGCTACTGCTCACATATTTACCCGTCAGTAAACCATCTTCATTGTACGTATAATCATATCGTGTATGCTCGTTAGTCGCCCTTTGCAGCAAACCGTCTTCCCGGTACATGTAGGATTCTTCCATACCACTCGACATTTCACGACGTTTGATCAACTGGTCATTGAAGTTATATGCATACTCGATGACCTTGCCGTTACGGTCCGTTTGCCGGGCCAAGCGGCCTTCGGTGTCATATTGATACAGCATCTTCTGCTGGCCCGGGTCCTGTATAGCAGACAGCTTGCCCAAGCTGTTGTAGTCATACTGCGTCGTTTGACCGTTTCCATCCGTCGAGCTGACGATATTCCCTGCATAGTCGTAGCGGTATTGCTCCGTGCTACCGTCCGCTTTGTGGAGGGCTGTGATCTTGCCCCAACCGTCTACAGTATGGCGAGTCAGATGGCCTTCACCATCTCGAATGCCAGTAATGTTGCCTGCAGCATCGTATATATATTCTTGCTTTACGATGCCTTGTCCTGCCTTGGCTGGTGTCATCACTTGCTTCACTCGGCCACCAAGAGTGTACGTATATTCGACTCCAACACCGCCATCCATTTTGCTGACCAGTTCACCAAACTCATTATATCGGCTTCGCTCCATGATCTGACCATACGGATTAGCCACTTCAATTAACCGGTTCAGGCGGTCATAGGTGAAGGTCATTCCCGGACCGTCATCGATAGCCGGATCATACTGATTCGGCGTGACTTGCTTCACGATATTCCCCGTCTTGTCATAGAACAGACGCGTGGTACCCCCGCGTTTTCCGATCATGCGGATACGCCGATTCACCGGGTCATACGTATAGGTTACCTTACTGCCGTTCGTATCTGTCTCTTCTATCACGTTACCCGTGCGGTCATATTTCAAATAGACGCTGCTGGTCCGGGCATCTGTACTCTCCCGGCGACTGATCTGAACCATTCGATCAACGGCATCGTAGCTAATCTCAGTTTGATATCCTTCCGGGGTCACGATCTCGACCACATTGCCGTTACGGTCATATCCGTAAGATGTAACTGCATTTACCAAGCCCGGTACACGATCGGTCAGATCATTAGCATTCAGCACTTCTACGTGCCGTTGCAACCATCCGGTTTTGTTATATTCGTAGCGGATCAACCGATCCTTTTGCTCGTTCAGTTTCTGTCTTTCCGACGTTTTCTGGTTCAGACAATCGTACGTATAGTGAATTTCCGCTCCAGTATCATCCGCAATGGCGATCACCCGATGATTCCGGTCATAGCTGTAACGAACACTTTGATAGGTCTCCGCATAATCCGTTTCGCTGACATACTCCTGAGTCCGTTTCTCTTCCAGCAGGTTTCCGGCTTGGTCATAACGGTACAAGGTCAGACGATACAAGACTTGATCGGATTCCTCCACAGGTTCGCGCTTTTCAATTAGCCAGCCTGCCGTATTATATACATAGAGTGTGCCGAAACGTTCACTGTCGTTTGTTTCACTAGCATAACCCTTGCCATCTATTGCTTTCGTTACACGCCCTGCATGATCATACACGAACCGGCGACTGACATGGCCCTCTGCATCGGTGATCTGAACCAAGCGATTCATGACATCATATACATACTCGGTGCCAGGTCCATCGTCCATAATCGGATCATAATGTTCTGGTAAGATCATTTTGATCATATTTCCGTTCGCATCGTATTTCATGCGAGCGATGCCACTATCTGGATACCTTACCTTGATCCTGCGTCCCCGATGATCATACTCATACTCCGTGCCAGGTCCATCATCTTCAACATGGTTATAGTAGTTCGGTTCAATCTCTTTTAAAATGTTACCGTTAATGTCATACCGAGTACGGGATACGTTCTGAGCCAGATCCGTCATCCGAACCAGACGATCCATCGCATCGTACCGATATTCGATGCCTTTGCCATTGTCTATACGGGCGACATAATCGTTAGGGAGCACTTTTTTGACCAAATTGCCCATCTTATCATAGAACATTAATGTAGTGTTGCCTTCAGCATCTACGATGCGTGTACGCTTATTCAAATGATTGTATTCAAACTCTACCGTTCCGTAGGCCGTGGTAATGCTCATCATTCGCGCAGCATCATCAAATGTATATAGGTATTTATTGCCCTCTGCATCTTGCACCTGAGTCGGCGCATCTGTATGATCTGTTCCATACGAATAAACCGTCGTGTGACCGAGTGTATCCGTGCTGCTCAATATCCGTCCTTGCGGATCATACATATAAGAAATGACCGCATGCGTTCCATCCGCAATACTGGTCTTCTCTTCGATCAGCCTTCCCATGGCATCATGCGTGAACCATTTCTCTGTTACGCCGTTAACAGCAATCTGAGTCAGATTTTGATCCTGATCGTATTGACGCTCAGTACGAGTTCCGTCTGGACGGATTTCTTCCGCAAGATTACCAAAGATATTATATGCCCATTTTGTGGTGTGACCCATAGTATCCGTATGACTTGATTTATTTTGATGCGCATCGTACGTAAAAGACTCACGAGTTCCATCACTGTAGATCGTATCCGTCACCAGATCATCAGTATTGTATTCAAAATTCTCGACGACTCCTGTGGCATGATACGTAAAAGTAGTTCTCCGTTTCGCCTCATCGTATTCAATATCCGTAACGTGATCGTCCGCATCCCACTGCCTGATTACCCGATCATGTTGATCATATTGATTTCGGACATACCTATGCCCATTCTGGTCCGTGATTGCGTCAATTCTTCCCTTAGCATCATAGACATATGACGTCACTCCCGCATTCGGATACGTTACACGAGTCAGAAAATCTCCTTCATATTCGTACTTCACTGTTCTGCCTATATTATCAGTGATGCTATAAAGTTTGCCACCTGAATAGGTGAAGGTGATCTCCTTACCACCCGGGGTCGTTAACTTGCACAATCCTTCCACATCGTATTCCAGCAACGTTTCATTGTTAGAGCGATCCTTGATTTTCAGCAGTCGTCCATCCTGATCATAGATATAAGTTCGACGCTCTTTATCGGTTAAGCGATACTCTTTGGTAACAGAATTCTCCGAGAGGTTGTAATCCTGTTTTCCTCCGATCTCATTAATCCACTGACCGTCTTGCTCAATAAAATGTTCATAATGTCCATCCGTGCATATGACCAGGATATGATCTTCCATCCGCCGAATGGAGCTCTCGTAAGTAAAGGTAAAACCACGCCCCGTGCCGCCTGTCATGGAGTTAGTGGAAGTATAACTTCGGACCATCTCAATCTGACCAATATCCTGAACCACCATATCTGTAGCCGTAAAATAAAATCTACCCTTCACAACATCAATCGGATCTCCGCGTGTAACAAGATTTCCTATACTAGATATCAGAGACTTTTTTAAATTCTCTACCGTTAGCGACTCTTTGACATTCCCATGCTTTCGGTAATCATCCGCCATAGAACCTGACATATCGCCTACCACTGAGGATAGATAAGAGCTGATCTTGTTATTACCTGCAAAAGAAAATGCTCCTCCTACAAGGCTTCGGGTCAAGTTAGATTTAAGATCTGTTTGTCCAGTATTCATCACGTCTTGAACCGTTCCGGCTGCAACTCCACTTGCTACAAGACGTGAATATATATTGAGAGCACCTGTACCGCATTTTACTCCTGTCATAAATTTTCCGGCGACAGTTGCACTGATAAATCCATTACTAAAGCTGTTCATATAGTGTCCAATGAGCGTCTCGCCTGGATGGGCATTAGGATCAAATATAGCCGTAATGCCTGTATTAATTCCTCCACCTATGGAAGGAACAATGAGAGCACTTGCACCTCCAGTGAGAAACGCTACTCCGGCCACCGAAACCGTTACGGCCCCATATTTAACCACATCATATAACTCTTGATTTCCTCCCAGAACGGTATCTCGCATGAAGTTATACGATTGAGAGAGATCACCTACTCTCGCTTTGGCGATATCCTGCTGTCCCTCACTAGACTCACTGGCAGCGACTACCATTGTTGTAGCTCCTGCAGCGAGTGTGACACTGGCAGCAGCCACAACTAAAGGAGCAGCTGCACCCGCTGTTAAAACAGTTACCGCAACACCCACAGCCACTGCTCCAATAATCATGGCTATTTTTCCAAAGCCTACTTTTTGCTTGCCTGCCTCCAACTTATTCACGAGGGCTTGACGTTTAGCTGCCGCATTATTATTTACCTGTTCCATCACCTGCTTATCCTGAGCAATTAGAGCACTATCATCGTATTGTACTGCTGGTGCTTTACCTGGTTCTCCCTCATAATATATCGTGGCGGCTTGAGCGTTTGTCTTGTCTTCAATCCAGATCACCTGTTCAGGATTTACTCCTTCAACCGGGCTACGGGAGATTGCAACGAGTTCGCCAGCTGTCAATTGAATTTGTTTTGGAGCTGGTAATTCACCAACAAGATTAATTTTAAAATCCGTGGTCGCCTTAACACACATATCCGTATCGGAGAGGATTTCTACCTTTCCGTCACCTGTAAGCTGGAACTTAATGCTTTCCTGACTATTAGCCGCAAATACAATATCCTGCCCAGTTAGCTTCATTTCTTTATCTGAGTCATTGGTTAATGACTTGATAACAGGATCGGAAGATTTCTGACTATATTTGCTTTGTTCAGCCCCTCTTCGAACGGAGCTTACCGCAATAGCTCCTGTTTCCAAAGCTGTTGGGAAATGAAGCTTGACTGGAGAGCCTGACTTAGGCATCATGTAGGCACTTTGATTGTCCATACCTGTGGAATAGGGGAACCAGCAAGTACCTGCATCGTCATTTGTGGCGTCAATATCCAAATGCAGTTTGATTTGATTACGGGATATCTGTGTGATCCGCCCCTCCAAAGAAAGCCCCTGTATAGCAGTATTCATTATTTTATTGGTTTTGATCGTACTTCGCGAAGTTAAGGTATATGTATATAGCAGTTCCCCTTTGACAACAGATGCTGCTACTTCACATACAACATACGGTTTATGTTGAAAATCAACTTGTGCTCCCAGTCTTAATGCCACTCTGCTCTCCACACTAAACAAAGTATGATTAGCCTCATATCCCATTTGGGTTGTTGATCCAAAACGACTTTGCATCGTATAAGAGTCATTTTCCAACTTACCAGTTTCCTGCCCCTCTGGTATGCCCAGTAAAAGAGACGGAGTTTCTTCGGACATAACAGAGATCACAACAGTATTTAAATGAGAGGCCATACGCTTGATGAATTGCCAATCCGTCTCTTCATATTGTAGTAGTAACTGCCCTGTCTCAATATTCCCTATTGTTTCATCTGAACAATGTGCTCCAGGGTAATCTTCCAATAGGTTGTCTACAATTTGCCCGTACGTTTTTTGCTTGTTTTGAAACGATCGCTTCTTCCACTCCAAATCCATCTGGTACGTGAATGATACAGCTTCAACCTCTAAAAAATGAACTCCCTGCACATACTTTACGGCTGCTCGCTTGATCATCCCTCTAAATAGTGGATTTTCCTTTTCAGCATTTATCGGGTGAGCTTTAAAAAGTGAAACCTTATCATCAACACTCATTTTCTGCAGGCTTTCGCTTTGAGCATCAGGAATAACCGCTTTAAAACGAAGAACTGCATGTTCATTCATTTTATGCAGAAAATTTAATTTTTCTATCCTCTGAATGTTATAAGGAAAATCCAGTATTAAGCCGGCATAAAAAGTTTCCATAACGACTTGCCTCCTCTCTTCATTGGCATTCTTATTTGCGCTGTCCATTATCAATAATGGAAATATTCCCACCAAACAAGCAAGAGTTACAGCAACTGCTTAACATCGCATCTGCCGGACCCACTTTGACATCCTCTTTTCCAAAATCCCAAGGCCTTACTATTTTAGGAGTACACATAGCCACACATTCTGGCGGGGGGAGCTGCTCAAGAGGAATATCTTCTTCTTTCATAAATAATGAGTCAAACCAGCCAACATCCTGTTTAGGAGCCTTGACGGCTTCTTCCACCTTTTTCATTTCAGCTTGTACTGCCGGGTTACTGAGACTCTTGCACACTCCAAAGGGACGAACATTTTGCTCAGGAAAAAAGTCATGAATATTCAGTTGAGGCTGTTCATGTATGTATTCCCCATGACTCGCAGGCACGATGATTCTCGCTGGTCTTGATCCCTGATCACAAAATGCGAAGGCACCGTGCACTACAAAACTCTTATCTCCACTCATAGCGACAGCCTCCCATTGTAAGTTTCTACCTTTTCTATTTTCATGCCAAACAAATCCCTCCTTAATATGCTTTCGGTTATGTCCAGGTTGATCACAAGCATCGTCTCATCAATACCTTTAATACGAAAAGCAGCATGTCCACGTGTCTTCTCCGAATCAATAACAATATGTTGTATTCTTCCTGCCTTATCAAAAACAGTTTGATCTGATAAACAGTCCAATCTGTCAACTAGCATCAGCCAGTAGGTGCTCTGGGTTTCCATTTTGATATTTGTTAATACAGCACACTTAAAAATCACATGTTCGTCATACATAGAGATCACTTTTTTTAGCGTGTCGGATACGAGTAGTACTGGACGTTCAATGAAATCCGGACAAACACGGTTTTCATCACCATTTACGAATACAACCGTCAGGTCTTTAATCGAGTCTGCTTGATCCGTTGTTACCTCCAACGTAGAGTTGGCAGCTATTAGTCCTTCGAATGTGATCAGATGATCCTCAAGACTTTTATCCTGTGAAATGATAAAGTACTCCATATTTCCCTCCTTGACACACCCATTCATTGTGTCTAGTGACACTTCGATCATTCAGTCATTAGAAAATACTTGTATACTGTCAAGCTGTTGTCTATTTAACTTCAACATTTGAATATCTTTCAGATGGAACATAGCACCTTCTAGATTGGCCTGGGAAAAATCCGTCTGTTTTAACAAAGCCCCTCTAAAATTAGCACCCCTCAAGTCCGCTCCCTTGAAACTCGCATCTTCTAAATTGGCTTCAGCAAAGTTCGTTTCCATAAACGGGGGAATATGAAATTCCTTTTCTGTGGGCACAACAAAACTTCCCTGAACCTCTTCTAGTTGAGCTTTACATAAATTGGCCCCTCTAAAATCCGCACCATGGATTAAGCTGTAATCCAAGCTGGTCTCTTGTAGATTAGCACTACGGAAATCTGCACCGATGAGAGGGCACCCTACCAAATAGCTCCCTACCAATGAAGTTTTGGAAAAATGGCTGTAGCATAAGTTAACTAACTTGAAATACATGTGACTGAGGTCTACATTCTTAAAACTTTCGTGTGCATATTGATCATTTTCATTAGGGTCCAGCCTGCTTCTAACTTCAGCACTTTGCTGCTCTTTAGAGTCAAATTTATACACAAGCTCATTAAAATCCTTATACTCACCCACACGAATATACACCTCGCTGTCCTTGCCTAACGCTAAAAACTCATCTGTCTCTACTGCATCTTTCATGACATGTCTTATCAAGTTAGCCATGTAGTTTACATAAAGCGATGCTTCTTCTCTCTTTATTTGAGATATATCTGCAGAATAAATTTTATTGACATACTTTTTACTATCTTGTGTAAGCTGACGTTCAAAGATATCCAGAAATTTAAATACCCAGTTTGCATCAAATTCCTTCGCGCATTCTACCGAGTCCATATAGCCTTGATGATCATAAAAATATATCCGACAGCTTGCATCATGATTAATCACGCGATGTCTGAAAAAAGTAAAATGTATATGCTGAATCTTTCCTTTATCACATTTCTTCTGCAGGTTTAGAGCTTGTATACAACTATCCTTAAAAACAGATAGAATTTGCCTCGCAAGTTCATCACGATTATTTATCAAGTATTCATGTAAGGCCGCAATCTGCTCTATACGATATTTCAGGACACTATTTTCTCTTAAATGCAATAAAGCTTCCTGACGTTTCATCGTTCATATTGACCTCCCTTGCTAGTTCAGGCTGACAAGAAAATTAGTTTGTGAATACTTCGGTACCTGCAAGCTTAGCATTTCCCGTCTGATCCAGAGTGATCTTTCCACCCTTATCACTTCCAATTACAATTTCATCTGTCGCGGTCATCATCAATGTCTTTTCAGCTCTAATTTTTACGTTTTCTTTAGAGTGCAGTGATACTTCTTTTTGCCCGATGATTGTAACTGCACCACTAGCCTCCAGCTTTACAAGCGCCTGTCCCCCGTTAGCTGAAATCTCTACATGATCTGGCGTGAGCTTAACTTCCATCCCTGCTGGATTTCGGAAATATCGTACATTCGGATCAGACATTCGATCACCTGAAGAATCGTTACTTCCACCCGATGTACTTCCTCCCCCACCGGAAGTGCTCCCGCGCTGGGCAGAATCCTCCGAATACGAATTGACTGAACTGAGGGCAAAAGCCGCATCTTCCCATTGGCTCGGTAAATTCACTCGTACGCTGTCTCCCTTTTCCGGCATACAATACCAGCCGCTTCCATCCTCTGAAGCATACACTGTTGAATATGGAAACCAATAGGCAGTTCCTTCATCCTGATGATTATCAATTTCTAAGTGAACTTTTACTGTATCCCGCTTGATCGCCAGCACCCTTCCCCCTATGGAAGCACCACGTATCCGTTCGTTATAAGGTTTGGCACGATTGATGCCTAAGCGACTTGCAAGCGTATAGCGGTGAACGATTAGTCCCTTTTCCATCGTTGATATAATTTTCTGGATAAAATATGGTCTACCTTGAAAACGAATAGCATCGCCTAGGTTTAATATTTTATGAGTTTCAATCTCGTAATACACAAAATCCGTCTCGTGAACGTCTGTCTGATGGTTTTTGGAATGCACCAAATATTCTGACAAATTCTTTTTGACGGTATAATTAAAGTTTTCCAGGCATTCAGTTGCTTCATCATCAGGAATGCCAAAGAATGTTTTTATGCTTTTAAATTTTCCCACTGGCATTAGTACCGTGTTCACACGGGCAGCCATCCGTTTTAAAAAGGTCCAGTCTGTTTCGTGATATTGAAGGACAAAATCCCCAATACTCTCATCGCGGTCAGCGGAATATATAACATCATAATCGTCATATCCCCTGCCAACTTCTTTAACCAGACGTGAATAGGTAACTGATGCATTCTGATATGATCTGGTTTTAATTTGCATATCCAATAAATAAGAGTAGGTATAGGCCTCCACTTTGAGGTAATACACATCAAGCACTTTCTGAATTTCCATTATGCTAATTAATCCGCAAAACAGCTCTTTCCGTCCACCGCCATCCAAAACCTGGTATACTTCCACTGGTGTCTGAGCTTGAATGGAGTGAACATAGTTATCCTTTTGCTCTTCGGTGATCGTACCAGTAAAGGAAAGCTTGCCGTGTTCATTCACTTGATGAATAATTTTTAACTCTTTTAACTTCACCTGCTCAAAAGGACTTATTTTGACGTTGTCATAAGCAAGAATAGACGTACTCATTTGCTGTCCACCTCCAGTGATGAAATCATACCTTCGGTAATCCACTTCCATAAGTTTCGTTGCCGATCACTACCGTTTACATTAATAATGAGCTGATGGTTGCCTTTTTCTACAAAGCATAAATAATTGAACACGACTCCATTAGCCACGTTATTGGTGAACAGACAATAATGAGGCTCAAATAGGCCATGATTAACCGTACCATCCTCGACCCAACTGATCGGCATCTCCATCGCATGAAATTGTTGAAGCATGGAATCTTTCATATGCTTCATAGAAAATTTTTCTTTTGCCTCTATCCAATTAAAAATAACGTTAATTTCATGTTCGTCATTGCTAAAAACCATATGCTCATCAGTTTCAAGGGTGCAGACAAAGAAATCTGTTGGGAAGTTTATACTTAAACTTGTCTTCATTACATTCAACCTTCCAAATTCCAATTGAATGGCATCATTATCCAAACTCCCTCCCTTTACTCCATTAATGATATCTTCACCCCTCCACTGCTGCTCTTCTTCATGCTCTATATCATTCATCGCAGAGTTAACAGGAGGTTTATTTGGAATCTGTTGATTCCGTTGCTTTTTTTCCAGCTTGGCAATTTCCTCGTCCAAATATTTCATAATGCACACTCCTCTACCTGATTTTCTAATCCACAATCATCCGTCCGGCTCCGCCGCCCTGCCAACGGCCTGCTGTTCGTTTTCCACGTCCGGCGCCTTCTAGAATAAGAACTAGCTGTCTATGCAACTGAGCATGAGAATAATCTCTGTATTCCGCACCATTTCGGTTTGCAATGTAATGCTGAATGGAAGCTCTGTCTACGGCTTCTGAGTTCAGGCATATGAGCGCAAACATACAATCCATCGGATCTGTGGCACCACTTTTAAGCAGCTCGGATGCGAAGTAGCGCATCGTCTCTGGGCGCAATGTACTCTGCTTCAAACCCGCAAAAGGAGCATGAATATCACTCCATGTATTGAATTCGGTTGCCATGTCGGCAAAATCCTGATAATCCGAGCGAAGCACGGCTCCATCTTTGAGCTTGAATCGGCCCAGCTCTATCTCATCCAGACCGATCTCTGCCTCATCCTCCAGCACGATATCTGCATGATGGGCTGTGAAATCCGGGCGATCTGTTTGTTCCAAAAAGAGCAACTTCAACACCGATAGCCGGCCTGTAGCCGCATACGGCACTTCCTGCTCCTGCTCCAGCAGGTATAGTCTATCCTTGTGCTTCACGATGCCTCTACCAATGGTCAGCGTGTTCTCCCCGACAGTTACGTTCATTCCGGTGATAATACCATCCGAAAAATCCTGATACCGGATATCCAGAAAACTGCGTGGGTAGTCTCGCAGGTTCTCCAGCATCTCGGTTTTTAGAATACGGCCCTTCTCAAACTTCGGAACGATATGCGTTAACATGGTGCTCCCCTCCTTTCTCTATTCTTCTTTATTTAGGGGAACAGATAGCCGATTCACACCGGGTGCAGGAGGTGGAACAGGAACTGCATCATCGATGGGTTGAGCTTTGCTTACTCCAAGTAATCCAGTAAATAGGCGAATATTCTTTTCTAAAAATCTGCGTATATCCATCTTGCTCCCCCTGTTTGAAGACTACGGTTCATTATGATCTTAGAATCTATTTATCTACCTTTACATCCCGGCTCCGCGTTGAGCCTGCTCACGAAGGATATAGTCCAGCTCGCGTTTGTCCACAACATAGGTACGGGCGATCAGATCGTGAAGAGCCTGTTTTCTAGCCGTAAAGCCTACCATGATAAAACCGATCCACAAAATGATACTCGATAAAATTTTACTCCAGTAGCGGGCACTCGCACGTCCAAAGCTCAGCTTTTGGTTAAATTCATCTACTACAACGATACCAAGAGCCAGCTTGCCCACCGTAGCTCTGCATTTGGACGATTCCATGATCGCAAAATACAGCCATGAAGCCCCCAAATTCATCAGAGTTTGCCCCAATAATTGCATGGTGAAAATAGCAGTCGACCCGTCTGTCAGCATAGAGGTTTCTGCCGGAGATGGCGCCCAGTTCCCAAAAAGCTGAATTACACCCCAGATCAATCCAATAATCATAAATACAAATCCTAAAATAAGGCTATCAATGATATAAGCCAAAGTTCGCTTCCAAAAACCTGCATACAGCACGTTATCCCCTCCAAGTGGTGTGTACTTTTCTGATTTCAGCATTTTGTGAAATCCTTAATTTACTATTTCGTGCCGTCAAAGAAATCCAGCTCGGAGAGATCATTTTCGAAAGCAAAAAAGCGTTTGGGTCCCAGATGCAGCAATTCATCTCGGCGGGTAATCGGGACTACATAAAAGCCCCATCGGCTATCTCCGACAAAAACAAAATATTTCGTTTCCCCATTACGGATGGAGTCCGTATCATCCTGCGGAATATCCCGCCCGTACAGCACGGCAATTTCCTCATACGGCATGGGTTCAAAAGCTTCTGGCCGACTACGATACACATGGCGCTGACGCAGCTTGCCGCCATCGGCCGTCAGGAAGAACTCCACCTCAGCCGCATGAGACGGCCGGGAAATAGAACCGCGTACCCGGTTGCTTTCCAAACTCGCAATCAGCTCCTTCTCGCGTCCCGTATGCGTCCATGCGCTGACCGTGTACGGAATAGCCGGAATATGATTGGTAATGACAGGCTCAATCGTGCCCATTTTTTTAGCGTTCAGGTAACGGATAGCCCCGCGCAGACAGGCCATTTTCAACTCAGGTACTCGGCTGAGGTCCTCTGCCTTTTGACGAAACTCAATACTGCGCCCTGGTACAAATTCCTTGAGTGCTTCGCGAAATACGTCAATCCGGCAGGACTGCCCGGTTAGCTTGATAATCGAATAATCCTGCAAGCGCCCCTCCATATAAAACTCATCCAGAAACTTGCGCACAATATTGTAGATGTCTGCCTTAAGAAGCTGCTGTATCTCCCGAATGTTAAACACCACATCAGGCAACCCATATTCATCACGAAATCGTCCGTTCTCGATGACTGATACCAGCCAACGATCCATCACTGCAATGTTCAGGTCGCTTTCAGCAGATAATACCTGCTCGGATTCGAAGCGGCTGCGTAAGATTCCCGTACGTAGAAAAAATTCCTTTTTCATATTTTCTGCCGCGCTCCATAACAGATGAAAATTACTCAGTACCCGCTGATATTCATCCCGTGTAGCATGTTCATACTGTTTGAACGCGGTAGGCAAGATGGCCTCTGCCTCACGGTAGCGTTCCTCCAGTCCCGCATATACAGCATCTACACCAAACTCATCCACATGACGGTACAAATCTCCCGAAGGAATGCCGATCAGGGCATCAATATCGGTGTCAGGCAGACGAGTCTCGGCAGCATAATAACCTGCAAATACAATTTTCATAAACTGCATAATCCGATACGTCAGATTGTTCCCACCAAAATTGGTATCCCCATTTTCATACGTTGTGTGAATATCCAGCTTGTAAGCAATACGTCCGTCCTCAATTCGGAATCGGCAGGAAGACAAATCTGTCGTGCCTCCACCACAATCAATGACAAGTGCCTGATACTCCTCACCGTCCGCAAAAGTCCCTCGTTCCATCTGGTCTGCCAGCGTGTTGTACAGCACAGCCAGCCCTTCGTCCAGCGCATCCTCCGCTTCAATCTGGTAATCCGGCAAAATATCACTAAACATCTCTATAAACTGGGGCTGCAACTTGACCGGAGCAGAAAAGTGCAGGTTGCGGAACCGACACTTAAATTGCTGCTCGGCTGTAGCAATCACATAACGGATAAAAGCAGCTAAAATATCACTGCGGGAAGCGGTTGCTGTATTCCCCTCGGAATCCATTAATTCCTCGATTCGCTTATAATCGTTGACCCACCGCTTGATCCCCCGCAATACTGTCGCACGGCTGCCTGCCACATCAGATCCACGTAGTGCATCCTCCCCAAATACATAAAGGATATGTTCTGGATTGGAGCAGTCTGCGACGCGAATAGCAGTCGGCAATACTTCGATCCAGTCGCCTTCTGCCCCTTCTGGGCCGGGGAATGACACATAATTGATGGCGTTCAGCCTTACCGTGCTGCTCATACCTGTATCAGGGGCCGTAACGTAGGAGCTATCCAAATAAGAACCTGCTGTGGTGTTCGAGGTGCCAAAATCAATCGCAAGTACCGCATCTGTAGTTTCCGTGCCCCGAATGATCAGCTCTGCCACCGGAACCCGGTGACCTTGAAGCTTCAGCGGCAGCATCGGCTTATCTCCATAGTAGAGGTTATAAAAATATTCTGATTCCTGTCTGCGCAGAAACAGCAGGCTATAACTATGATTGGACGTCTCTCGCAGTTCAGCATCACGATGACGAGAAAGATAATATACGCCTGTTCGTCCCTCATCCTTCACCAAATTCAAAACACCGCACAGTTCTCCTGTCGCATTCACCAGCAGCACATTAGATGAGCTCAGCCAAGGCAAATCGGATTCAATCCGATAGTTGTCCATGCGACCTGTGCGTACACCCTGATACAGTGTGATTTTGGCGGGAACCCGGATACCGCTGCTCTCCTGCCGACGGTCGTTCCAGTTTCGCTGTAGTGCCGATTCCATGCGTTCAAAACCACCAGGATTCGGCCTTGTGATGAGTAGATGCTCCTCCGCACTCCGAAATCGCAAAATCACGCGAATCAATTCTTCACGTGCCAGGCGATTGGCAAAGCCCTCGACCAGTCGTTCCTTATCGCATATTCCGCGTAACTGAAAGGTCGTCATTTGCTCCAATTCCGCCCGCGTGTATTTCGCCGTGAAGCGTATGCTTTTTCGATCGGTGAGCGGGTCTAGCAACCTGTATGTATAGGGTCCGTTCATCGTTCACATGTCCTTTCTTAGCCATTTAGCCTTAATAGAGGGCGATAGCGTCTATTTTCATCGTAGGATCTTCCTCTAAAATGCCGAAATGACTTGTCCAATACAATTCCGTCGTAAAACGTGCCGGAAGAAACAAATCCAGAATCAAATCCACTTTAATCCGTGACAATGGCGTCTCCTCTTGGCCGATATAGATGAGTAATTCGTCTTTTTCCTCACAATTGGTGTAAATGATTGAGCGATGAAAGACGCGCCGCATCGTTTCTTTTAGCAGATGTACGGCTTCTCCCGTCTCATACAGGCGCAGCAGTCCTTCAGCAATCGCGTCCTGATCCTCACGGTTTAATTGTCCAAAGCCTTCCTTTACCTTCAGGCCAAAAATGCCCTCTGCAATATCACGCCGAACAAACCGGATATGGTACTCCCGCCGATTCATCCCTTGATACAAGTCCATTTCCGCCAGAAAATGCATCATAATATCAAATAGCGATTCTCTCAGCTCCAGATACTCTTCAGCATCCGGTGGAAACAGATCCCGAAAAATAGAATAAAAGCGGTAGTACGGATTGATTTCCACTACCTGCTCCAAATGGGAAGTATTCAACTCTGCCAGACTAAGCTCCATATACGGAGAGTAGCTAACAGCGGGTACGAAGCGGAATTTATCTACATCCAGGCCCTGTTCCCTCGCACGCATGAGCAAATCCCAGACGTAATTCACACCCATTCTCCTTCACACTTGTACTCTGGAAAATACATCTGCACTTCTGATACCAGAAAGCTCATTAAATCGGATAAAATATAAGCAGGCGCGGTTGGCGAAACATCGTCAGAACCACGTCTGAACCCCAAACGCATGATCTGCTTGCCTTCCTCTGTCCGTACGTTATCGCTGACAAACGGATTTAACGGATACGTCTGGGTTTTGGTTACAAGGTTGCTTACATCATTTCTCCCTGCACCTCCCCAGATGTCCACACGTTCCAGCTCCAGCCCCTGCGCTGCTTCAAACGAGTTTACGATGCGCATGATTTCCGCTTTGGCACGGACAATCACGGCCTGTTTTCCTGCATAGCGGCCCAAAAAGCTGTCCTGTCTCCGATTAGAAAATAACGGATAAGTCTGACGACTAAGTCTCGTTGTAACAGGCTTCGTAACCTTCAACACATGCCATTCGCCAGACTTGTCACGTGGTGTGACAATCGTCAGTTCCTCTTCTGTACGCTTGATATACCGGATATCGCCTTCAGTCCCGTCAATCAAATAACCATGCTCAGGACCTGTTTTTCGCAAAGGCAGCACATGCTCATAGTTCACACGATCCATAGCGGGTATAGGAAAACCGCTGTTCTTTAGAGATAGCCTTTCAATGTTCCAAAGCGGAAAAACGTCGCCCTTCTTAAAAACGTCGAATTCCTCCAATGAAATTGTAATTTCATGAATTTCTTCATGGGCGGCCGGCTCGCCGTCTCCACCAATCAATACACAGTCCACAAACTTATAAGCGTACGGATGATTAATTGTTTTCCACGGCATGCCATTTTGCATAAACGTGTGATATAACTGCTCAATCTCCAAAATATAAGAACGGTTATGCTCCAGACGAAAACGAATCGGATAATTGCCGGTTTCCGTGACCAACATTCCTGAGAAAATTCGCTTGCTGCGCACCAGCGCTGAGATACGTTCGGTCTCCATCTCAAGAAAAAGCGTAAACAGCGGCATCGCACCGCCTTCGCGTACCACCTCTGCCACACGGCTGATGTCCATCTGCTTTTCCTCCGTATCAGACGGTAACACAGGATATAAAAATTCATGAATTGGGTCATAGTCCTCACGCGATGTCAATGACACGTACACATCAATCTTTTCTTCCGTATTCTCAATTTCCTCAAATACCCGCCGTTCTAGCTGGCGGGTCATTTCTTCCTGATATTCGACGAGGTTCATAAATACCCCCGCCATCATATTTTTCAGTAAACGTCTCTGCTCTAAATCGTCTATCTTGCTCAAACGGTCCTGTACCAGCTCTTTCACGACGTCTCACTCCTTTCCGGCTCCAGCATTCATTGAACATGAAAAACTTAACCTCCGTTCGCAGCAGCCCGATCTTGGTTCTCTGAATCAGACGCCCCTGCTGCTTTAGAAGCGGAATCAGCAGTTCCTTGCTCTTTGTTGGTATCCACCTTGGCCGAAGGGGCAGTTCCATCGCCTGTACCACTGCTCTTTGCAGCCGAAGAGGCTTCCTTCTTCGCGGGTGTAGTTCCCGCTGAAGCCGTTGGCGCAGCCTTCGTTTGCGATTCTGCAGCAGGGGTTGCAGCAGCGGAAGATGAAGCTTCACTCGCTGTGTCCCCTGCGTCCGTGTCGTTCAACGCTCCGTCAGACAATCCCAATCCAGCAGGAAGCTGACCATTTTTCTGCTGTTCCGCGCTCTGCTTTTCCTCCGCCTTGGCAATGCTCCGCTCCAATGCCAGAACACTTTCGAGCTTATCAATCTCCTGATAAATTTCCTGTGCCCCGCTATAGGCATCAATGGCTCCTTCATAATCGAGATCCTTCATCATCCGATCCCCTTTGGCCTGAAGTTTGCCAGCTTGAATCTCCTTGAGCTGCTGCTGAATAGCTGTCAATTTATCGTTGGCCTCGGTAATTTTCTTCTCCAGTTCTTTTTGCGCGGACGTATAACCGGATTCCATCGCAGCCTTGTTTGCTTTCTTGTATAGCTTAAGCGCATTCGTGTAATCGCCGCCCTGAAATTTTAAATCTCCGTCCTTCATCCAGCTCGCTGTCTCGGCATAGCTGTCCAATTGATCGATTTTATGCTCAATATCCTTCACATTAAACGGTGGATATAGCCCGGCGCTTTTCCGTGCTTTCTCGTAGCTGGCTTCAGCTTTGGTAAAGTCCGCCTTTTCCACGTAGCCGTCTCCGTCCACCAGCAATTGAGATAGTTTCTGCTCGGCTGTATACAGTCGCTTATGAATCTTATCGTTAATTTTAACCGCCGCGTTTTTCGCTTCGCTGTAGGACTTGAGCGCCTTCGCATAATCTCCTGTCCTTGCATAATCATCTGCGGCTTGGGCTGATTCGATCATCGTTTCCAGTGCAGCTGCCTTATTCGCAGCCATACGAGCCAACGTAATCCATGCTCCCCCGCCCACAACAATAAAGACAAGCAACGCAATCAAAATCCGTTTGATCAACTTGCGGCGGTTTTTAGGCTTTTCCTGAAAAACTTTATTTACATAAATGGCCGCAGCCGTGTAATTATTCACCGTCCGGTGCTGTTTGCTTAGCAGAACCTCTTCCAAGGTGTCCGTCAGCATGACCGGGTCCTTCGCTTCCTCCAGCGCCCCCAGCATTTCCGCCAGCTCGACGTCCTCCCACATCCCTGAGGTGGCAAGCAGGATTACATCTCCATCTGCAAGCTGGGTCTTTTTGGCGTAATGGGCATGAACTCCATTCGGATTTCCCAAGTATTCCAGCAGATTACCTCGTTCCTCATGTGTGCTGGTCGCTTCGTCTGGAATGCGTCCATCATCTGCCAATGACTGAGCCAAACTATGATCCTTACTGCGAAAATTAAGCCTTCCATTGCGAAAATGATATAGCCGCACATTACCGCACGAAACATACACCATTTTGTTATAGTTGGTCACTACCATCAGCAGACTGGCTTTGAGCCGAACGCGACGGCTTTCAAATTGCAGCCATTCCTGCGCTTCACGCAGATCTCTCATCAAGCGCCGTTTGGACATGGAAGGCTTCTCCATGAAGTTTTCCAGCACCGTTTTGACAACCATTTCTGCGCTGCGCAGCTCCTGATCCGAATCCAGACCGTCTGCGAGGACATAACAGGCCATGTCGTCCGTCTCCATGAATGCAAAATAGTCCCGGTTGTCTATGTAAGAGCCCGCTTCCGACACAAAGGCGGTACTAAAATCGCTGTTGTCCTTGCGCATCGCTACCCCCGTCTTTCTTGTTTCATCCTATCGCCAAAATAAGTACTGTCGCATTATCCTGACTTTTAAAGCCTTTATTATTAATGGCGTCGATCATGGCATCCGCTGTTTCCTGCGGTGTTCCACCCTTGCGCATAATCTCTTCCAATTCAATCTCCGTCAGCGCCTCCTGAATGCCATCGCTGCACAGCAGCACATGATCGCCTGAATACAAACGAATCGGTGCATTACCCATTTCCATGCTCTCAAAGCCCTCATAGCCCAAGTAGTTGACCAGTTGATTGCGTACTGGACTCGTTTTGGCTTCCTCCGAGGTCATTTGTCCAGCAAGCACTCGTTCCTCCAGCAGTGTTTCTGCTGTATGCTTGGAATTGACTGTTTGGAAATGACCATTGCGGTAAATCGTAATCAAGCTGTCGCCCACCGCTCCGTAATACAGCTGATAGCCGCACACAATGACCGCAGCCAGCGTCGTTCCTCCGCCCTGTCCGTTCAAATTTTGCAAAATGCCGCGATTGCTTTGAGTTGCCGCCTCTGCAAAATATCCATTCAAATTCGTTGCATCTTCCAGCTTGGCAAACGCCTTCGTAAAAGTCGTCACAGCCAAGGTACTGGACATACGCCCATTGGCCAGCCCACTAATACCGTCTGCGACAACAGCCAGCGTACCGACAGGTGTCGTCATACTGGAGAAATAATCATCCTGCTCGCTCCGGCTCCCGATCGTTTGACCATTTCC
Source organism: Paenibacillus sp. Lou8.1 (assembly GCF_024213565.1). Classification (NCBI taxonomy): domain Bacteria; kingdom Bacillati; phylum Bacillota; class Bacilli; order Caryophanales; family Paenibacillaceae; genus Paenibacillus; species Paenibacillus sp. Lou8.1. The sequence goes on along the minus strand of NZ_JANAVN010000011.1, from coordinate 118,030 downwards.
GATCTCAATTCCACTCACGGTACGGCTGCCGGAACTTCGCGTCAGTCGTATACGGATCATGAGCAGAACAGCGAATAGTACCGCAGCTCCACTTACAACAAAATAAGGCTGCATATCGTTACCTCCCTGCACCATTGCCCAATTCCGTCCTAGTTTTCGTTATCCCACTCAAAATGGGCGCCACACAACGGGATAAAGATAAATTTGCTGTGTCCCAGCTGAATCACGTCATAGGCAGCCAGCTCTGCTGGTGAATATACCGCCTCGTTATTGTGGTACGCCAAACCTGATGAATCGCCTGGCAGCAAGTAAAAGTTACGTTTCTTCGGATCATACACAATGACCGCATGATTTCTACGGGAAATCGTGTTGTCCCCGATAATGCGGACATGCATTTCCTCTGCGCGCCCGATAAAGTTTTTCTCCGCCATAATGCGATAATCCTGACCCACCTGTGCTCCTTCGATGCATACCAGCCATCCGGTTACCGGATGAATGCCCACCGTCTCGCCCAAATACGGCATTGTTTTGTCGTTATCTCCTGCGACGTTTGTTTTCGCCACTGGCTCTGCGCTCTTGGGTGCAGCTACATTTACTACCGTGTTGCAATAAGGACACGTATTTCCGTGCTTTCGTGTACTGAACATGTGTCCGTTCGGGCATCTTGTCAAACTCATAGTCGGTTCCTTCCCCCATTGTCATGATTGTCTTTTCAGCGATCTGAGGATTTTGCAGCATCCTCATCTATTTAACGAGCAGTCTCGTATTGGCAATATATAATAAATCACCTGAGTAAATCCGGTATGGCTCACCGCTTTCCAACTTCTTGGTTACACTTTCGTTGGCAGACCGCAAGCCTGTACCATTACCGGAATCCACATCCTCCACAAACCAGTCGCTGTTCACCCGGTTGAGTACCGCATGCTCCACACTTACCAGGGAGGCATAATCTGTACCTACCAAATCAATATCCGCCTCCGAACGCGACGTTGTTTTACCGATCAAGAGCGACGTTTCGCCTTCGATATACCATTCTTTAATGGACTCGCCCTCTTCATCAATCAACACTAGCTTGGCAATCCGCTGACGTTGCGCCTTTGGCTTGGCCACGGGTACAACGGACACCAGATTGCGCAATATGTATACAAGCACGCCGATTCCAATACCTATCGCGACCACGGTTTTCAAACCGCTGTAGCCTGTACGATTAAACACATAAAAGGCGATCGCCAGCATCAGCCCGAACATGGCAACATCTATGATGAAAACCCATCTGTTCTGCGCCGTTTTCACTGCTTGCTTCCCCCATTTCTATCCTGAAATCATCACTTTTTACGAATACCGAAAAATTGGTTAAACATCGCGGAGGTATCCGTCGGATCACCGGGTTTTTTCGTTTTTTTCCCTGGTGAGCCCTCCTTCGTTTTCGGATGAAAACCAAAAAATTGCTCAAAGTCAGTCCCTATATCAGCCGGATTGAATCCTTTGGCTGCCGTACGCGCACCTCTGGAGGATGCAGCCCCTCTCCCTCTCTCTTGCTGTTCCCCGCCAGCTCCCTCAGTTTTTCGGATGAGCTCGGCATCGTATGCCTGCCGCAATGCTTCGTCACGCAAGGTATTGTAAGCCTCGTGAATCAGCTTGAACTTGCGCGTTGCTTCCTCGCTTCCCTGGTTGGTATCAGGATGATACTTTTTGGCCAGTTTACGGTAAGCCTGCTTAATCTCTGCCTCCGAAGCATCCCGGCTGACACCGAGCAGCTCATAGTAGTTGGTCATTGTGTGATGTTCCCCTCTCCGAAAAAAATAAATATTAAGAGACCCGTAGGCCTCTTAATATTTATCCACCCTGCACTTGTGTGCCGGGTGAGTGTGTTTTTAAGCTGCACTTAACGTGAAGACGTTAAGCTTAAACCGGATATCCGCCGTCGATTGTAGCCAGCTCGGTTTTGTCTTTCTTTTGTTTGATGTAGAGTGTAAATGCACCTACACCTTCTGTGTCGCCGAAGTGCTCGGTGTAGTCTACAACGAAAGCATTCGGGAAGTGGATTTTACGCACAACTTGATCAGCTGCGATAACTTCCAGTGTTACTTTACGGTAGCTGTCTGCTTTTTCAGCAGGAACCAGAGACCACAAAGCCAGTTTCAGCGTGTCATCCGCGCTGTCACCGTCTACGGCTGTGATGATTTTACCGCTGATACGCAGCGTGGAGCCTACGTCTGTGGAGCGTGCATTGGAATCGTCCGGTGTATCGGTGTCATAAATAACCGTTTGGATGTTATCCAAGCCCAGCTCGATTGTTTCTTGTCCTTCTACTTTCAATCTGAATCCCATGTGTGTTGCCTCCTTGAAATTAGGTAATATGATGGCGGGAGATGCAGAGCTTCTCCGCGATTTATGTATAAAGGCGGTTCTGGATAGAAACGCCTCTAACATCTTTCGTAGTGCTCGGATCATGATTTGACCGAGCTGGTTCCCTTAGTGATCATGACTTCCAGGTTCTTCACATTACCGTTGAAGACCAGATCGATATGGCACATATTGCTTTTCTCATCAATAATGAAGCTCATATCGTCTCCATCCTGAATGATCGAGTTAACAGATCCTCTGCTGCTCAGCCACTTGCTCTTCTGACTGCTCGGATTGTTACTGAAGAAGCGGACGATATTTTCGTGTTTGAAGTCCCCTGTCTGGTAGCGTAAAATACGTTCAATGTACGTGCTGACCAGCGTCTTGTAGATGGAGTCAAAACCGTCCTCGGACATCGCCATGCTTCTCGCCTTGTAGACGGTAATCCGGCGGATATCCTTATCCTGGATCTGAGCATTCTCCGACGAGAATACAAAACCGAAGTTTTTACGGTTGATGGCATCCTTGATCGTGTTGGTGAATCCGGTGATTTCCTTGGCCATCGTCGTTACCGTGCGCAGGCTGTTGTCTCCTGCTTCGATGTCGAAGCGTACGCCAGGGAAGTTTTTATTGACCGTTTTGAACGTCTCACGCAGGTACTCAGGACACTGATAGGAAGCGACCAAGCCAGCGGCAACGTAGGCTGCACCTACATAAACACCCTCGATCCACAGCTTGAGAATATCCTCTTTCTCCTTAGAGAGCTGTACACCGTCTTCGGTCTGTAGCATTTTGCTGTCGATAATGACACCCGATTTGTCCTTCGGAATAATCGTAAAGTTCGGTACGCAAGGAATAGCAAATTCGCTATATTCTCTGCGAACGAGACTGGCGCATTTATCGACATATTTGTCGATGCCTGCTGTCGCCATACTGTTGAAAGTCGTTTCTTCACCGGATTCAAAGTTAAAGAACATTTGAATTTTGTAATCCTTCACGACTTGCAGCAGCATCGAGAGCGATTCCATAGAATTTCCGCCCTGCTTAACGACCTTCTCGTTACCCTTGAAGCGTTCACGTGAAACCTTTACCTTACCGGCTGCTTCCAGCTCGACGGATGGAACGATACCGAACCAGATCGTGTCGCTGAACTCATTCTTAGCATTCACAGTGTTCAGGTACGTTTCCAGGCGCGGGATATTGCTGCTTTTCACCAGCATGTCCAGCTTGTTGTTCGCCACCAGCATTGTCGGCAGCATACCTTTGCTCTTCGTTGCATATTGATCGAAGAACATTTTGACACCGAGGATTTTCTCCACAAGCGGCTTAACCGCCTTTACGAAATCGTCCTTGGCATTTTTATAGAACTCCAGATACGTGTTGTAGTTTTGAACTTCAACCGCTGTATCCACCTTCGTCTGAACAGCTGGCAGTGGCACAAATGTGCGAACCACCAAATCCTTCACATAGTCAGAAGGCGTATCTGTGATGGAGTTATAATCCTCTTCGAATACTTGGGAGAGATCGCCAGTGCTGTTCTCATCCAACAGCATCAGCTCAGTGCTGTCGCTCTTCGGCGCTTCAATAATTTTCAGTTCGCCGCTTTCCCCAATGGAGAGCATACCCACCTGGATCAGCTCACCGGAGTTTTCCTCTTGGGCGCCACCGAGCAGAAGGCGGGTTTTGATGTCCTCAATTGCCAGTGGGAGCATAGCCATAACGTTGTTATAGTTCTGACTCGCTTCCTCGAACATTCCATTCAGCTTGTCACCCATGTCGAGTTTCTTCGGATCGCCATCATCCAGCTTGTCGTATTCACCGTACATATAGTGAATCTCTTTGCGGACTTGACGAATATCATCCATAACCTTTTTCGGTGAAATCATATCCAGCAGATTTTCAAATTTGAAATCTACATTGGTGATTCCTTGACTGCGCTTGGTATCAATGAGCGTAAACAACATTTTCAGAAAATCATTACTTTGATTTACACGAATTTCAGAAATGCTATCCTCATCAATTCCCTCTGGCTTTTTAAGGGTGTAGACGACTTTTTGATTGGCCGCGTTAAAAAACGAATACACGGTCGGCGAAAACTTATCCAAAAATTCGTCAAAGCTGCGCACCAGAAGGTGCTGATTAATTTCCTTGATCTTCTCATCGCTCAAGCTGTCAATACTCTTCACATCACCTACAATGGTGATCAGGTCCAGCTTTTCCGGGTTAATCTCTTCAAAAAGCATTGTCCGGTTGGTTTGATAAATGATTTCCATCGCTGTCGGCAAATGAACAAAGTATGAGTTATAGGTCCATTGCTCCATATACGGACATGGGATGTCCAATTTGAAACGGACGAAACTCATTTTTAGTTCTTTTGCCTCCTCCCCCCTACTTAACATTTAAATTCGTCAAAGGATTGAGCTTATACCACATTTACGGTACAGGCATGTAACCTCGAAAATCGGTCCGAAGCGTTATTCGGCTTTTAACGGCAAAGCATACAAATGAGATGTTTTTCAAATTCAAAAGTCAGATAACACAGAAATTTTAAATTTATGATTTCGTATTCCTAACTTCAATCCCAATTTTTGCCGTTGATACGAGAGCTATCATACAAAGCACTCTTCAGTTTTGTCAATTTCTGTAGTCTCAGATTGAAATAGGGCATTTTGACTCATTTTATGCGTAAATACGTAATTTTTATGATATGTTAGACCTGTTTTTTCAGGGAAATATTCACAAATAGAACTCAATTACCGATAGAAGTCCATTGGATATTTCTGATAAGCGTAAAAGAATCAAATTCATGGCTAATGTGAAGGTTATCAGCTGTTTTGATCCTTTATCCCTTATATCCCAAGGATTAGGAGAGCTGATCCCCCCACGTTGGCCTCGGCGATGGAGGAGCTTATGTTCAGAATAAGGAAACTAGGGATTATCGTTTTCATGACTTTTGTACTATTTTTACAAATGAGCCTAAACGGGGTCATTTGCACTGTAAATCAGGCTAATGCAGCATCTTTAGGTGCTGTCCCGATCGAGGGTTATGATGCCGTTTTTGTACTGGATACCAGTTATTCCATGAGGGATACCGATCCTGAAGGCATTGCGGCCGAAGTCATCAATATGTTTATGGATTTGAGTGATGCAGACCGTACGCGCGTCGGATTCGTTGCCTACAATCACCACGTGGTCGCCTCGAAACCACTAACTTCGATTGCTGTGGCAGCGCAAAAATCCCAGATCCAGCAGGAAATCAGAACGCTAAACCGTTCCGGTTATACGGATTTGGGACTTGGGTTGCGTAAAGGCTCGGAGCTGCTAGCGGCAGGAGCATCCCAAGGGCGTCAGCCTTTTATGATTCTGTTGTCTGATGGAGAGACTGATTTTGGTGCCTCCTCTGGTTCACGATCCAAGGGTGACTCCAATAACGATGTGTCCTCTGTCATCAAATCTGCACAGACCAAGGGATATCCGGTGTATACGATTGGTCTGAATCATGATGGCACAGTGAATCGACAAGAACTCGAACGGATCGCTTCTCAAACGGGTGGAGCTTCTTTTATTACGAGTAGTGCCGAGGATCTGCCGGAAATTCTGAACCGTATTTTCGCCAGTCAAATTCGTTCCAAGCTCGTCCCAATTGCTGCAATTACGACTACTGGCGAGATGCAAGAATTAACTGTAACTCTACCGGACTCTAGTATGGAGGAAGCCAATCTGGTGCTTTTGTCGGAGCATCCCCTTCTGGAAACACAGCTATATTCCAATTCAGAAAATGTCCGCAGGTACAAGTCGAGCCGCTATGCGATTTTAAAAATCGAGCATCCACAGGCAGGTAAAGTGAAGTTGAAGCTACGGGGCATACGCGGGGATTTGGTGAAAATCAATTTACTTGGCAGCTATCGACTGGAAGCCGAAGCTACCATGGGAGGAAAGCAAGCAACGGCAACTCATGGCGACAAGCCTGTGCAGTTGCTGAAAGGTCAAGCGACACCGTTTCAAGCTCAGCTTCTGTTGCCGAACAATCAAAAGCTTACAGATGAAGCCGTATATACGTCTCTCCAAGCCCATATTGTAGTTACTCCCAAGGGGGGCACAGCCAAAAAGGTGCCTATGACCTATAAGTCAGGAGCCTTTCATACCGAATATGCGTTCCCTCAAACCGGGGATTATACATGGCAGCTATCTCTGGATAGTCCGCAATGGTACCGTAAGGGAATTGTACATAAGGTTCACGCGGCCAATGCAGCACCACAGGTCTTAAAAGACCTGACGATTCACCTGGTAAAAGAAGACGGCGATTCCCGTCGAAGTTTATCAGATTTTATTGTTGACCCCAATCATGACAAGCTGAACTATAAGCTGGATTCAGAAGTCGCTGGGGGTACGGTCCATGCTGAGATTAACGGTAATGATCTGCTGCTATCCGAGCTCCACACAGGTGACTCTCAGCTGAAGATTAAAGCTACCGATCCGGAAGGAGCATCCAGCAGCGCTACACTAACCGTTTCTGTACAATCCCGGTATACAGCCATTAAATGGACGGTAGCCATCAGTGTCGTAGTAGCCGCTCTTCTATATTGGTTCTTGCGGCCGAAGCCGCAGTTTGCCGGAAGAATCGAAGGATATTTTCTTGCTACAGCAAGTGGACAGGAGATTCCGGTAAAATCTTGGCCGCTCACCTCCTTTCCGGGTCGTAAGGTCAGCTTGCAGGAATTGTTCCGTACGCTTGACGTTCACGAACCGTTGCCAGAAGCGGAACGGATCGTATTTTCCGCAGGTAAAAAAGGGAGCCTAATCGTAAAACATGATACACGCTGCGCCTTACAGCATGGAAAGATCAGATTAGCCCGTAACAAAAAAGCAGTCATGGAGTACAGCGACAAGCTGTACATTACATTCGAGGATGGTGTCACTGAAATCGAGCTGCGATACAAAGCGATTAAACCGAATACTTCAGTGTACACCGACCATATCCAAGCTCCGACAGGATAATGTCCGTCACAACGTAAAAAAAGAGAAGCACCGTCTCTTACGATTAATGAACCGTAAGAGTAGGGCGCTTCCCTTTTTTTATCCAATATTCCGCACGTAGTGCGGCTTTAAACCATCGAAGTGAGCGGCAACGCTTGTTAGCCTGTACCTCCAGACCTCGCCGAATGACATACGGCAGCAGAGAAAGTCCCGCATTTTCAATCTGTATCCGCTCGGAATGATCTGCAAACAATCGGCCCGGCACATCAGGTGGAGGTGCTCCTTTTCGGCAATAATACAGCGTGGCAGCCAAACTATAGATATCCGACACAGGCCCCTGCTGCGAACGATTAGAGTAAAATTCCAGCGGAGAATAGCCCGCCGTGGTGAAGATCGGATGCTCTTTGCCTTCAAAATGCACAGCCGAACCAAAATCAATCAGCTTGATGTTGCCATTTTCCCCAATCATAATGTTGCCCGGCTTAATATCCCGGTGAATAATTCCTTTGTCGTGAATGTACTCCATGGCATCAATTAAAGGTAGCACCGTGTGGTACAAAAAAGTGGGATCAGATGTTGGCACAGCTTCTTCTTTCATCATTCGATCCAATGTCTTGCCTGCACAGTACTCCATGACCAGATAGGCAGTTCCATTTTCCTCAAAGTGATCTATATAACCGACAATTCCCGGATGACTTAACTCCTTCAACATTTGCCCTTCACGCAAAAAATAATGCATAAACTCCACGTATTTGGATTGCATAGAAGCACCGCAAGTGACCGTTTTTCGATCCATCCCTCGCAAAGCCAGGGCATTCGGAAAAAATTCCTTCACAATGACCTTTTCTCGGTTATCCAACAGCCTTGCCGTATACACGATGGCCAGCTCACTGCGGGACAAGGCGCTTCGAATTTGATATGTATTTCGCAGCTTCGTATTGCGGGCAAGCAGATTCCCGCTTGTATCCACGATCATGACTCGTCCTCCTGTCAGGTTCTTAGCTTATGTCTTTTGTATATATCGGCTTATTACACATCTTTTTATTATACCGTAAAATAGATTATTGGAAAAACAAATAACCTGCCATAATCTCCCTTAGAGAAATGATGACAGGTCTTTTGGCATTCATCTGGTTCTTTTTTCTCAAATCGTTTAACCCAGTTTCGTTCCAGGCTTCATGCTGCGCACACTGTTGGTATTTTTCTTCCGTTCACTGCGCAGTTTGCCTTTGCCTTGTTCTGGAGTGCGAATGGTGAGGGCAATTAGGAACGATACGACACACAGCACAGCAATCGTGGTAAAGGTCGGGATGAATCCACCGAGCAAGGCTGCAATAAATGACCCCGCCAGCGCACCGAGGCCAAAGCCTTGATACACAATACCATAGTTTTTGCTTTGATTTTTCAGACCGAAGAAATCAGCTACAATGGCAGGAAAGACTGTAATGTTGCCGCCGAAGCAAAAAGCAATTCCTGCTACACAGGCAAAGAATAAACCAAAATTCAGCGGTACCAGACTCAGCACTGTGACTGCGACCGCCGTTGTCAGCAACGCACCCGCTACTACTTTCAGACGACCTACTTTATCCGATAGCGCACCCAGTATGATCCGGCCCGCCGTGTTGAAAATAGCGACCATAGCGACCGCGTTAGCAGCTGTTGCTACATCTAGGCCGGCCATCCGTACGCCGATATCTTTGACGACCCCAATCAGGTAGAGACCACTCATACAAGCGGTAAAGAACATTACGAACAACAGATATGCCTGCTTGGTGCGCAGCATTTCTTTGACGGTGTAATCTCGCTGTACAACCCCATTTTGTACCGAAGGCTTGTTCACGACTACAGCTTCTCTTACCAGGAAGGAACCACCCACAATCATAATCAGCACGATCATTCCCCAATATAAAAACGCTTGTGATACGCCAACGGACTGAATCAACGAACCATTAATATACTTGAATATAAGGCTGCCTGTTCCATATGCCCCAACCGAAATACCGGAAATAAGTCCTTTTTTCTCAGGAAACCATTTAATCAGATTCGACAGTGATGTAATATATGCCGTTCCATCCGCAAAACCTACGACAATACCCGCCAAAATGTAAAGCAGGGACAGCGATGTTACCTGCGAACTGAGCATGAGACCGGCTCCTAACACGACACCTGCACACAAAATCAGACGACGTAACCCCCATTTATCCTGTAGTTTGCCTGCGAATAATGTAGCAAACGCCAGTGCAAAACTGGTAATTGAAAATGTAATGGCAACCGAACTGAGGTTCCAGCCAAAGCGGTCCACCAACGGTTGATTAAATAAACTCCATGTGTAAATGGTTCCTAATCCCATCTGGACAATTATTGTTCCAAGTACGACAAGCCAACGATTTCCGCTGTTTGTTTTCATTTCAATCTCCTCTTTTCATTCCGGCTCTACAGCGTCAATTTGTTATCATGATAACCGGGAATCCAGTACGCTTTGCGCCTGTGGAGGAGCAAGACGGTAAGGATTCTCTCTACATGGGTTATTATAACGCTGCATGTCAGCCAGAAATCGTTTGAGGAATGAAATGCACATATAGCGGAATGAAATGCCTTTAAAGTCGCATAATTTGCCGAAATTCCTTGGCCTTGCTACGGCTTACCGGAATTTCAGCTTCTAGTCCACGCAAACGCAAGAGATACGTATGATTAAACCAAGGTACAATTTCACGGATCTGCGACAGATTCACCGTGTACGATCGGTGACAGCGGAAAAAGTCCTGCTGCGGCAGCCGGGCATGAAATTCCGAAATGCTCATGGGCATCGTATATTCTTCGTGTCTTGTAAAGACACGGGTCACCTTTTCCTGCGCACACGCATAGTAAATATCGTTTGCATCCGTTACGATGATTTTGTCATTTTTCAGCAGATTAATACGACCTGGCGCAGCAACGGTGCTGGCTTCGGCAGCTCGGGGTTGCGCCGTCTGGACAGGCTCCTGTATTGGAACGTTCTGCTGCTCATAAGCATTTTCCAGCTTACGCAGCATAGATGCGATCCGTTTTTCATCATATGGTTTGAGGATGTAATCGAACGCCTCCAGTTCAAAAGCCTGCGCCGCATGTTCTTTATAGGCGGTCGTAAAAATAATATAGGGCTTTTTGGCAAATTTGCTAATGTTCTGTGCCAGTAGCATCCCGTCCAATGAAGGAATGTTAATGTCCAGAAAGATCGCGTCCGTCTCCTGATCTTGCAGAAACCGAAACACATCTAGCCCATCCTCGAAACTATCAGTCACCTCAATGTTGCTATGAGTCTGAATAAGATACTCCAGCTCTTCACGTGCCGGAAGCTCGTCTTCTACAATTATGGCCTTCATGATTTCTCCTTTGGTATGTCAAAATAAACTTCGGTGCCCGGCTCATGCTTTAGAATAATAACTCCCTCGCCGTACATAAGCTTGAGCCGTCTGTGCACATTGTACAAGCCGATCTGTTTAGCCGGAACCCGATCATGATAGAGGTTATCCACAACATCATCGCGTATACCTACCCCGGTATCCGCCACAGAAATACGCACCTTTTCTCCACGATCCTTTACAGAAATAGTTACTGTACCTGACCCCTTTTTCTTGAGGATTCCATGATTAATCGCATTCTCAACCAGGGGCTGGATAATAAGACTTGGAATACGCACAGACACCTCATCCATTACATACTCTACCTGAAGCCGGTTGCCGAAGCGTGCTTTCTCAATTTCCACATAATCAGATACCTGCTGAAGCTCTTTATGAATTTCGATCAAATCATCATTCAGCTCCAAATTATAGCGAAGGTAGCCCGATAAATTAATGATCAGCTCTCGTGCCTTATCCGGCTTGGTGCGTGTCGTAGAGGCAATGGCGTTCAGCGCGTTAAACAGAAAATGGGGATTAATTTTCGTTTGGAGCGCCTTTAGCTCGGCTTTATTCGCCGCTTCCTTAATTTGCTCCACACGCGACACTTCCATTAACGTGGAAATGATTTGAGACAAGCCAATCGCCATCGTTTGCAACGGATACGTGATTTTATAAGCTTTGCGGTAGTAAATCTTCAGGGTTCCGGTTACTTCTCCCCGCTCCTCTAACGGGATAATGAGCAGAGACTGGATTTGGGGCGTTTTGTCGTCAGCGATATGGTTGCGTATCGTGATTTTACCGCTGCGGATCGTCGATTTAGTCACATCGCTAATAATCTCATCTCCGATGTGATAACGCTCTTCGCCAAAACCGACATAGGCCAGCACATCTCTGGTATCGGTAATCGCTACCGCGTCTGCCTTGATATCTTCTTTTATGATCGAACAAATGGTATGCAAGGATTCCGCATTAATGGAGCGAAAATAAGGCAACGTCTTATTGGCAATATCCAGTGCCAGCTTGGCCTGTCTGGCCGCGATATTCTCCTTTTCCCCCTCCACACTCTGGATCAACAGAACGATTAAACCGATACTGACTTCTCCGATAATCATCGGTAGACCGATCTTGGAAACGATGTCCACACCAAGGCCATGGGGTTGTGCCATCACCAGAATGAGCAGCATCGTCAACGCTTCACAGACCATACCTGCGGCGATACCGACCAGCCATCTCTTGGAACGATTAACCCGGCGACCGATATATCCTGACACCACACCTGCCAGAATACTTGTAATCAGACACGGAATCGAGGTCACTCCCCCGATATCAATTAGATAACGATGGATACCTGATACAATACCTGTAACGATCCCAACCCAGGGTCCAAACAAAATACCGCCCGCCATAATTGCAATGATTCGAACGTTAACCAGCGAACCTTCGACTTCAATCCCGGTGTACGTACCGAACAGTGCAAACATGCAAAAAATCAACGTTAGTAAGGTTAGCTCTGCCGGGGAATGACTGTTCTTTTGCAAGGTTTCCTTAAATCGTGGGATACGTGTAATAAAAAACAAACAAATCAGTAACAACGCTGCGCGCTCAAATAGCTGCATCAGCATTTCCAACAAGGCGTTCACCTGCGTTCCTCCCAAATAAAAACGGATATGCCTACATAGGTTGTGTTATCGTGTACGTCGTTCATACACACCATACCCAAGTATCATCAAGCCACATACGAATAAAATAATAACAAATATATTATCAACAAAACTCGGCATATCAGGTTCTGACATAGAGATGCCCGAACTATTTAATTTAACAGGTACGGAATTCGCAGCCCATTGAATGACCGATATAAAGCGCTCCATCGTATAAATCACTCCGCTACCCAATAGGCTCAACACGCCGATCAACAAATATTTAAGCTCCATAAGAATTTATTCCCCCTTAATTTCAAAGCATTTAAACTGCCATAAATTATACCATCAACTTCCATCTAATTATAGCTTCTAGAAATCCCCTCTTCATTTCTCTTCTTCAAACGCAGTAAAAAACCGGAGAGTACCGCTTGATAGCGATACTCCCCGGATCTCTAGTCCGATAATGAAGCATTTCGGTTATTTGCTTTTGCTGATTTCGGTAGGAATGTTGTCCTCCTTCTGATCATGTACCAGTTCTTTTAACTGGATAATCAACGTCTCCAGCTCATTAAACCCTGTCACCATATTGGAGGTTATATTTCGTTGCTCCTCTACTCCAGCCAAAATTTGCTCTGACGCTGCACTCGCTTGTTCTGTAACGCTTGAAAACTCCTCCATCTCTTGAACGACCTGAGATGAGAATTGCTGCATACTATTCGTACTGGCTTCCACCTCCACGGCCTGCAGCAGCACTTTATTGGCATTTTGCAGGATATCCTCCAGTACAATTTCGGTCGAATGGGCCGATTCCATACTCTGTTGTAGTCTTTGCTGTCCCAAGTCAAATTGGCTTACGACAGAATCCATCTGAGTTCTCAGTTGGGTTAAAATACCTTCCATTGCCACCGAGGTATTCCCTACCATTTCAGCCAAATTACGCACTTCGCCAGCCACGATGGCAAATCCTTTTCCATGCTCTCCCGCTCTGGCAGCCTCAATGGATGCATTCAAGGACAGCAAATTGGTTTGTTTCGAGATTTGAGTAATATCTTTGAGCATGGCAGACATATTATCACTTTGTGTTTTAAACTCGTCCAACTCTTCTTTGGTACGACTCATAACCAAACCCAAATCCTTAATTTGAGACGTTAATGCAAGCAGTTGATTGCTCCCTCTGCTCCCGGCACTTTTCGTATCTTCGGAGAGCTGCTTCAATTCTCGGGAATGATCGGCAACCTCGCGCACGTGCTGGTCAGACTGAGCCAAGTTATCCGTTACCTCAGTGATATTCGAAGCTTGCATTTCTACCCCTTTGGCAACCTCCTGAAACCCGATGGCGACTTCATTCGTCACGCTGCCCGTAGCATCCACTTGATGCCTGAATCGTTCTGTGAAGCTATGCAATCCAGCTACAGCCTGTCTCACTTGTTCAAACAAAAATTCAATACGTTGCCTTGTGGCATCCATATGTTTATTTTGCTCTTCCGTTTTCTTAAACTGCTTTTGATTTAACACCGATACCACTAACAATAGCAAACCAATCAGTAAAACAATAATAAACTCGTGCACATAACGCAAAGGACCGGTAGCCGTGGGAGTTGCTGGTGTACCGATGGTAATTTGTATAAAAATATTACACAGATTTAAGACCATTGCTATCAAAAAATATCGGTAAGATGGGTAGAGCAACAACAATGAGCAAATAAAGATCGTAGTCATTGCTTCCACGCTAGATAAGTTCACAAATATACATATTAATACGCTATACAACGTAATAATCCAAGGAATAAGGCGGATTCCTTTCTTTTTCATATTCAGAATCGTCAAAACTGCGGCGACTACAAATCCTACACCACTAGACACCCACACCGATGGATTAGATAATGCCGGGATGGTGCTGCTCAAGGTCATAATCCAAAAAATAATGATCACCAATTTGTTTCTTTGCCACAACAATTCATTCGTTCTGTCCATGATTGTGTACGCGCTCCTTAGATATATATTAGGTATTTATAAAATAAAAATGTAAATACCATACTATATATATCGTCATATCAGAACGCGTATTGAATGAAAATCGTACGAACACCACATTCCCTTTTAAACACCAAATCACAACAGGACAACTTTTTAAAGAGAAAGAGTATGTAAGTGTAAATAAATGAATGCAAAAAATCGCCCCCTAGCAGGGAGCGATTTTGAATACCTTTTGGATGATCTTCTGCAATTGAAAAAGATTCATAAACCAACTGAAAACATTAGGATTCCTTGTTTTCGGAAGCCTCTTCAGCGCCTTCAGTTGCCGCTGCATCACCTTCCACAGCAGCATTTTCTACTTCAACTGCACGCGGAACGATAATAGAAGCAAGCAGTTCTTCTTCAGGGACGTGCAGTGTTACTCCTTTAGGGAGCTTCAAGTCGCTAGCGCTCAGCTTGTCGCCAACATCCAGTGCGGATACATCCACCTCAATGGTAGATGGTAAATCAGCAGGAAGGCCTTCGACTTCAACTTCCGTTTCCTGAACTTGCAGAATACCGCCTGTTTTTGTACCTACAGGTGTACCCTGATAATCAATAGAAACACGCACGCGAAGCGGTTTGTTTTTGGCAATTTTCAAAAAATCGGCATGCAGCCATTGGTTGTCACGCTGTTGATAATCTTTAATAATAACCGGAATGGTTTCTCCACCCTCTACAGTGAGGTTGAACACCTCTGAACGTCCGGTTTTGACTACTTTATTAAATTCCTTGGCATCGACATGTACAGGGGTTCCTTCAAGCTCAGAGCCGTAAACCACAGCTGGAATCCGTCCTTTTAACCTCAATTCACGAATAGCCGAACCCTTCTTCTCTGTTCTCGGCTGGGCGGTCAGTTGAATACTTCCTCCATTAGAACTCATGATATACAACCTCCTTCAGGTTACCTTACAAATGATTTTCCTCCAAGAATCTTGCCTGTTTACCAGTCGTACTACAGGATATAAGCCAGCAAGCTGGCAAAACTAAACAAGTCCATAATTCTATTTTACCCCTTTTTTCTGAAACTGACACACGTTTACATAAAAAAATAGCATTTCTCGAAATAATCGAAAAATGCTACTTTCGTATATATAGCGACCAAGCATACAAGTCTATCCGGCCCGATTATCATTTACCAGTAGCAAATATTCTTCTCTGCCACTATGAATCAATACCTGCATCACAGACTGGTTCAGGTTTATATCAATATAGCGATCTGCCTCAACATCCTTGGCATCCCAGTGATTAAGCCGGACAATGTAGCCAATTCGCTGTATATCAGGAGACACCTGAATACGCGCTATTGCACGACCGTCATCCAAATCACGAAATTCAACATGTCCGTCGCGGTGCCCAGTTCCCCATACCCATACGTTCCAGCCAGTGTATTGCCGATCTGCACGCTCGTATATCAGTTCAATCGTGCGAAATGGAGCGACTTCCCTATCGTTTCCAAGCTGCACATCTGTCAACGTCATAGCTGTACCTGCAATTTCTTGATCTGTTCCCTCATCCGAGTCTTCCAATTCGTTCTCCGCCTGACGATTAACCTGATCTTGTTCAGTCAAAAAGGAGACTCGTGCAGGTTCTTCCTGATCATATAACACCATCATCGACCAGCGCGATACAGTCACACGATGGCCTACCACTTCATACCGTGTCTCATTACCAGCCCCGTGTGCGTCCACGACCACATGCCAACGATCCGATTCCGCAGGCAATAATATCGTTTGCTCTGTATCCGAGCCGTTATAAATCACCACAATATGATTCCAGGCATCGCCGTTAGCATGGTGCCTCAAAGCAAAAGCCACCACATGCCCATTGCTTTGCAGCACTTCCATATGCTGCTCCACCAGCTCACGATGGTCCATTCGGAATGCCGGGTGGTTGCGCCGCAAAGCAATTAAACCTTGGTAGTAATCAAACACTGGGCGAAACCTCGCCTTGTTATGCCAATGGATGGCATTCACCACATCTGGGCTTCGGTAGCTATTATGGTCTCCATATTTGGAGCGCAGCAGTTCATCCCCTGCATGAATAAAAGGAATGCCTTGCGATGTGAGTACCATACCGTTAGCCAACAGGGACTTGCGTACGGTTTCGTTCTCTAGCAAGTTATCTTCATCCAGTTCCCAATACGGGTCTGCTTCGGCAACAGCTTGTTCCGGTGTCCTCCCATCCTGTGGCTTCCCCTGCTCCCATTGTGGAAAACGACAGTGCTCCCGCAAATGTCTTACCGTCAAAATTTTATCCCACAGATTGAGATTATCGTGGGCAGTTACATAATTGACGGTCTCCGATGGCTGAGCTGTGAAATCATGAATAGCCCCAAAAGCACCTTTGAGCACCTGCTCCTCCTGATGTTCTGCCCCCGTGGCAAACCCGCTCCCAGTACCGTCGCTATCTCCCTTAATAGCAGAACGGTAGTTGTCGTTAAAAACGGCAAAGCCTTTGTCGCGTTGCGTTCCTTTTAGCGTAAGCAAGGGTTGCGGAGATTCTCCTCCCGTCCAAGGCTCACCATAGATCAGCAGATCGGGACGCACTTCAGAGCGAAGCTCCTGGGTAAGCTGCTCTACGGTCGGTGTATCAATCAGCCCCATCAGATCAAATCGAAAGCCGTCTATATGATATTCCTCTGCCCAATAGCGTAGTGAATCCTTGATATACTTGCGCACCATCGGACGTTCGGTTGCCACCTCATTCCCTACACCTGATCCATTGGTGAGCTGCCCTTGCTCATCCGTGCGGTAATAATATCCAGGTACAATAGGCTCAAATGGCCCCTGTTCCACCGAATAAGTATGGTTGTACACGACGTCCATAATGACACCGATGCCGACAGTATGCAAAGACTGTACCAGCAGTTTCAGCTCTCGTATGCGTGTCTCCGGATCAGCCGGATTGGAAGAATAAGACCCCTCCGGCACATTATAATGCTGCGGATCATAGCCCCAGTTATATTCAGTTTCTAATTCTGCAAAGTCATTCACCGTATGAAAATCAGCCACTGGAAGCAAATGAACATGTGTAATGCCCAGCTCCAGCAGATGATCCAGCCCGATGCTGTTCCCCTCAGTATCCTTCAATCCCGTATACGTAAAGGCCTCAAACCGTCCCTGAGCAGCAGATAAGTCTTTTTTCCCCGTATTAAAATGGGTATCCATCGAAAAATCACGCACATGAAGCTCATAGAGAATGGCATCTGTCGGCCGCTTAAGGGTAGGCCCCGCATCCAATTCCCATCCGTCCGGGTTGGTTTGAGCCAAATCAATGATCGCTGTACGCTGCCCGTTGGCTGATACCCCTGTGGCATATGGATCGGCAGCATAATGAATGGTGTTGTCCGCCCACTCCAGCCTGTACATGTAATAATATTTGTTCCAGTCCCCTTCCAGCTCTATAGACCATACACCTTGATCACCACGGCTCATGAGAAATTCCTGACCACCGCTGTGCTCCTGAACGTTCCCCTCCTGATCGTACACCCCCGCATCGTTATACAACGCTATATGGACCTGCTGCGCAGTCGGTGCCCATACCTTGAACTTGCTGCCCGCAGGCGTATAAGTAAGACCCAAATCATAGCCTTCATATATGGGATATGTTGTGTGCTCAAGCTCATTGAGCTGATTGAAATCTGACATTCCTGTTCACCACCCATTTCTGTACATCGGCTTACAGCCTCTGTTCATCCATCATTTATGATGTTTATGACTTGTCAATATACCTCAGGATTTTGTAAAATCTTCACCTAATAGGCTATCAAAATAAGACAAGTTTGAAAAGCTGGATGATTTAAATAAGGATGACGCTTCCATTTCAACGCACACTCCATTTTATGACAAAACTATGAACAGGCTACAGCTTTTGCCCTTAAGGTATAACAATAGTTAGAAAAGTCAGGACAATCTACGGTTATCCATTTCAAAAATATCGTCTGCAATCCGCATGGTAGAACTTCGGTGCGAAACAAGGACAATCGTTTTATCTTGCTGCTGTTCCTTTAACGATTTTAAAATAATTGCCTCGTTCAGGCTGTCCAAATTGCTGGTAGGCTCGTCGAGCAGTAAGAGAGGCGCATTATGGACAAAGGCTCTGGCCAGCCCCAAGCGTTGACGTTCTCCACCGGACAGCCTGTCCCCCAATTCTCCAACTCGGCTGTCATACCCTTGAGGCAAGGTCATAATAAAATCGTGCACGGATGCCTTACGTGCTGCTTCCACCACCTGCTCATGTGTAGCATCAGGCTTTCCGATTTTGATATTAGCTGCAATTGAATCATCAAACAGGAACGTATGCTGGTCTACATAGCTCTGTAAGCCTCTCAAATGTCGGGTCCCAATTTCCTTCAAATCGTGTCCGGATAGCAAAATTTCACCTTGCTGCGGGTCCCTAAATCGCATCAGCAACTTTAGCAGTGTAGACTTGCCAGAGCCGCTTTTACCCTGAATGCCTAAAATCCGCTTATGCGGTATCGTAAGACTTACATCATTCAGCACCGTTTGACCATCGTATGCAAAAGTCACCTTGTCTACTCGTGCCCCAGTAAAGGCAACACTCATCCCTTCGATATTTTCCTCAACCTCCGGGGTTTCCTCCAATAGACTCAACACTCGTTCCCCGCTCGCCAGCGTTTGAAGCAAATTGTTGGACAAGTTGCTCAGTGCGACGACCGGACCAAATGAACTAAACAGTGCAATGACAGAAATTAGCATACCTGTAAAGTCAACCTGACCATTAGACATACCGTACAATCCAGCCAGCAGCATCAAGAATGAGAATCCAACTACAGCCGCATCTGTGATCGCTCTTGTGATGCCTTCATGATGCTTCAAGTCCTTCTGCTTGTCATCCAATTGATCCGTACGACGGTTAATCTCATTCAAACGTTGTTCTCCTTGTCCATATTGCACAATTTCCTTCATCCCCCGTAAGCTGTCCAAAAAATAACTGCTCAGCTTGCCAAAGCTGCTTCGGTATTCCATCCCCTGACGTTTGACCATACGTGACGTGAATAAGGGAATAAATAAACCGACAGTTAGGTAAGCAAGCGCAGCGAGCCAGCCTAATAGAGGCTCATAAGAACCGATAAAAAATACCATGAGCAGTGAAGTGATGATGCCGATCATTACAGGCGCTATCGTATGCGCATAAAATACTTCCAGCAGCTCAATATCACTCGTAATGAGTGATATCAGATTCCCCTTGTCCTTGCCTTCCAATTTGGCTGGAGCGAGTCTGCGCAGGGCTTGAAGCACCTTGTCACGCAGTACAGCCAGTAGCTTGAAAGCGAGATAATGACCACTCATTTGCTCGCCATAACGGAATACGCCGCGCAGTACGGCAAAAACCACGATCGACGTCAGCAAAAACGACATGGTGTAGCCTGTCGTGATGCCCGTTGCTGTAAGCAGAGCAAGGGCTCCATACACTATAATGCCAATAGCACAAATAAAACCAAGCACTCCTGTCACAATCGTGATGAGCAGTACAGGTAAAAGAGGTCCCGCCAATACCAATAATTGGCCCATGATCCGTAATCCGTGTCTACGCATATACAGCCCCTCCTTTTGCAAACTGCTCTACCCGGTGTTGACTGAGATACATATCCGCATAGTGCCCTTGCTGGTTCAACAGTTCATGATGCGTTCCGGATTCTGCCACCAATCCGTTTTGCAGCACATAGATACAGTCGGATTGAACTACATTTTCCAGTCTATGAGAGATAAGAATCACTGTTTTTTGACCTGCCAGCGCATGTATTACCTCCATAATGCCTTCCTCACTCTCACTGTCAATGTTAGAGGTGGCTTCGTCAAAAATGTACACACGACTATCATGCAGCAATGCTCTGGCCAGTGCTAGCCGTTGGCGCTGTCCTCCTGACAGATTTGCCCCCTGCTCCTCCAGTTCTGCTTCCAGTCCTCCTTCTGAAAGGATAAAATCATACAGCTTCACTTGTCGCAAAGCTTCCAGCATTTGTTGCTCATCCGCGTGCTCATTGCCCATTTTTAAATTTGCTTCCACTGTGCCTTTAAAAATGTAGCTGTTAAAACCAATCCAGGTCATGTGACGCATGCGGCTTTCTTCCGAAATATCGGTAAGCTCGGTTCCTCCAATCGTCAGACTTCCTCGATACCCCTCGTGATGCCCAACGATCAATCCGGCTACCGTACTTTTACCAGAGCCTGATTCCCCAACAATTGAAACCAAGCTGCCCTGGGGAATATCCATGGATATATTTCGTAAGGTATCTCTTTCGTCGTAGGCGAAACTCACCTGTTTCAGTCGAATATCTGTGTTTTCTATGCTTTCTTGTCCTTGTATAAGATCCTCTGTACTCAACATTTGAAATATTTTGTCACTTGCTGCCATTCCGTTCATGGCGATATGGAAGTAAGAACCCAGCAAACGCAGAGGAATGAAAAACTCTGCTGACAGCAAAACAATGATGATCGCTCCTGCCAAGCCAATATGACCTGAAGAATATTCACTTATCGCGACCAGTACACCCGCAGCAGCACCACCAAATGCGATAAGATCCATAATGGCCACGGAGTTAAGCTGCATAGTCAGCACTTTCATCGTCATTTTGCGAAAGTCCTCAGCTGCTGTGTTCATTTCCTGATGTTTATCCTGGTCTGTTCCGTACATTTTGAGCGTAGTCAGACCTTGTACATTCTCCAAAAAGCTGTGGCCCAGATTGACGTAACTGCCCCAATATTTCCGAAACAACTTTTTAGCCATCCTCATAATGACAATGATCGACACTGGAATTAAGGGAACGCAGATCAATAGTATAATGGCTGCTTTGAAGCTGACAAAAGAGAGAGTGATGAATAACGTGACGGGGGCAAGCAGACTGTAAAATAGCTGGGGCATATATCTACCGAAATAGGTTTCAAGCTGCTCTACCCCTTCTACAGCAACCTGAATAACCCCCGAGGTGGAGGTATGATCTGTATATGCGGGTCCCATCTTCAGCAACTTGCCGTAAATTTGCGAGCGCAGCGTTTTTTTAGCATTTACCGAAGCACGACAGGATAACATACTGGCTGCATAATTGCTCAGGCAGCGAACTGCAATAGCAGCAATAACAATGACCGTCATAGATAGAATCAGCTTGCGAGTCACTTGTCCTTCCCATGCCTGCTGCATAACAAAGGCCATAGACAACACAGCGGCTATACTCCCCAAAAGACCGATCCACTGCACAAGCACACCCAAGACGATATATTTCCGAGAATGTTCCACTAGACCGAGCAGACGGCTATCGACCATTTTAGACCTTTTTTTAGGAGTAGGTGTAGGTATAGGTTCAGATGAACATGAAGGCGTTATTTCTGCTGCAGCATTTCTTATTGTTCCGATGCGGAATATAAAGTAATAATATTTAAAAAGGATGACCAAGACGATGAGCGCTTTCCCCCACACATTAGGCGTGAAAATAAAGCCTGTAATCAGCATCGCTGACGCTAAGCCCAATGTCGTGATTTTCATAGACAGCTTCAACGATCTTGTTTGAACAAAACTCTCTAGATGCTTTTGGTACAGAGAGGTATTCGAAAACCACTGGTGAATCCTTTCGGACCCCCGCATAAAGAAAAAGGTCGCTAGCAGCAGAAACGGTGTAGTCGGTAGCAACGGTAGCACTACACCAATAACTCCAAGCGCCAAAAATAAAAACCCTAAGGTAATATAGATCGGTTTCACTATAATCCTCCCTAATAATTATAATAGTAATGATTTCATTTCATAGATAATGATAATCATTATCAATATAAACAATTTAAGCAGGTTGTTATGTGATGTAAATCACGCATATAAAAATCCTCTTGAAGCACATCCCTACAGAACACGTTAGTGTTGATGTGGATGCTTTGTCTTCAAGAGGATTACGGAAAGTAGATGTTGATAATTCGTTGTTTTATGAATTTATAATATCATATTGCTCCAATACCTGCCGATGTAACGGGTGGTCTGCGGTTATGGAAGTATAACGCGTCAGCGCCGCACCCAGTCCTTCGCTACGAATCACCTGCTGAAGCTCGACTGCCTCGGGGTCTTCCGTAATATCAAATTTACAGGCAGCAGCCATTCCTAACGCCAGATGATCCGTAGGGATGCCATACTCCTGCGCTTGGAGCGCGGGACGTACAAGACGATCATTGGGAGACAGCTTGCGCAACGGTGAACGTCCGACCCGAGTAACATCGTCTGTCAGATTAGGATTGCGGAAGCGATCCAAAATTTTAGAGATGTACTTCTTATGCTCCCCTTGATCCAAACCGAAGCGCTTCACAAGCACTGCTCCTGTCTCCTCCAGTGACCCTTGTATCGAATCCACCACCTTGCTATCCTTCATGGCCTCCTGGATGGTAGCATAACCTGCGGTATAACCAAGATAGGCTGCCACGCAATGCCCCGTATTCACCGTGAACAGCTTTCGTTCAATGTAAGGCTCTAGATCCTGCACGTACAGGATGCCTTCGATTTCTTCATGCTCAGGTGCCATTTGTGAACGATCCACCACCCACTCGTAAAAAGGCTCTACCTGCACATGTAACGGGTCCTCGTGGTGTTGGATCGGCACAATCCGGTCTACAGCAGCATTGGGGAAATATACCGAAGCCTCTGCCTTGGCACGAGTCGCCTCATCCAGTAGCGCAAAAACATGCTCTTTCAGTTGGGCGCTGCCTCCGATTGCATTTTCGCAAGCAATCACATGCAGCGGGCCTGCCCCTCGCTCCACCCGCCGCGCTATTCCCTCGGCAATACCTGCTGCAATATGCCTGAGGATGCTAACCCCTACCGCGGTCGTTACCAGATCAGCATGGTCTACCGCATCCGCTACAGCGGATGCATCTCTGCCGTCAATCGCCGTTACATTCGTGACCAGCTCCGTATCCTTTGTATCATTGGCTAACTCTACGGTATATTGTTTACGACGGCGTAACTCGGATACAAGGGTGTCGTTGACATCTGAAAAGACAACCTCATAGCCTGCACGCGACAGAATTAATCCGATAAAGCCGCGACCGATATTTCCTGCTCCAAAGTGGACGGCTCTCATAGCTCCAGCTCACTTTCGAACAGATCTATAATTTCCTGTGGGGTCACCGCGTTGCGGAGTTTATCCATATTTTCTTCCTCCGCACACACCACAGCGATACTCGTCAAAATCTCCATATGATCGCCGCCTTGTGCTGCAATGCCGATCACCATATATGCTTTCTCTTCCCCAAAATCTACGCCTTGCGGGAACTGAACGATGGAGATGCCTGTGGATTGAATAAGCGTCTTGGATTCCTTGGTGCCATGTGGAATAGCCAGCCCATTCCCGATGTAGGTAGACACGATCTCCTCGCGTTCCAGCATCTTGTCAATGTACTCACTTGAAATATGTCCCGCATCCAGCAGGATTTGTCCAGCCATACGAATCGCCTCATATTTGTCTTTGGCGGTTGCGTTCATTTTTACTTTGTCTATCGTCATAATACTCACGGTAGGTTCCTCCCTGTCCCTAATTTACTGTGGAAAAATTCAGCCAGCTCACTCGATATATAATTGACAATATGATCCCTGCTACCGTGTTCCAGTAGCGTAACCATGTCTTCCTGCAAGAGTAATGCACTAATCTCGCTCAATACCTCCAAGCTTTCTCTCGGCAGCTCACGAGGCCCCAACATGAGCAGCACGCATTCTACCTGTTCACCTGTATCCGCCAACAGCGGCTCTGCCAGCTTATACAAGGTAAGCGAAGGCTTGGGAATATAGTGGCTGCGTGTATGAACTAAAGCAATGGAGGTATCAGAGATCACCTGACTACCTTGGCGCTCTCTTTCCATGAGTTGTGCAGCAACCACAGAAGGCTCTGTGACATTCCTCCGCCCCGCCTCCAGCATGCATATCGCCTCTACGGTCGCCGCCATATCCATCCCTTGATTTTCCAGCGGACACACTTGAAATTGCTGTACAATGTGTACAATTTCCTCAAGACTTTTCCGCAGACCGGTAAGCCACTCCATATCCTGGCCAGGCTGAACGGCCTGTTCCTGCTGATGATCATTGAGATGATGGAGTGTAATATGCTGGATGAAATGACGTAGACGGTCACTCTCCTCCTGCGTTAGCAGCGGACTGATCTTAAGATACCGATCTGGTTCAAGCGGTAGCTCTACTGTCGAAATGATCAGATCATAATCCTCCTTGGGAATCCGCGCCGCCTCGTACCATGAAGCCCTATCCACAATTTTGATCTGTGGGAGCTCTTTGGCGAGCCTTGTTGCCAGAAGTCTGGATGATCCAATGCCGCTCGTGCAGACTACAATGGCCCTCACCTCCCGACGCAATTGTCGCAGCCGCTCCAGCGAAGCGCCGAAATGCATGACGAGAAATCCAATCTCTTCATCAGGCACTTTCATTCCTGTCATGCTCGCCGCAGCCTTTTTCACTGAGTCAAATAAGCTGCTGTAATCCTTGCGGATTTGCTGAAGGAGAGGGTTACGAATCGACCTGCCTTCCTTCAAACGTTTGAATACCGGAGCCATATGGGCAATCAGTCCTTCACGCAGAACACGGTCCTCTTTCAATGGCGTGCCTGTCTCTTCCTCCACACGACGAATCAACTCATGAACCGACTCCAACAGTACGAGATCATCCAACGGCAGTAATCGGGTAGAGTGATCCTCGGCATCACGAAATAGCAGCCTGAGATAAGATCGTTCCGGCTCTGGAAATTCAATATCCAGCGCCTCTGACAACTCCGTGCATATGCGTTCCACCATAGCTGTGCGAAGCATGATATTTTCATCCGAATCTGTTTTTAAATACGAGAGAAGAGGATCTATAACATACCCGAGTCGCAGACGTACCAGCGAAACGCAAATTTGAATCAGCAGCTCCATGTATTTGCTTTCCACCATGTTTTCCAACCATTTTTCATGGGGCTGCCAGAGGGCCTTTTCCACGATTAGCAGGTTATCTCTGCCAATCATCTCCAGCAACTTGTCGGCAACACGGGTTACAGGACGAAGTTCTTCCCGGGCTGAAAACAGATCGGATTCATCCAGATATTCGAGAGCCAGCTCGGAAATCGCCCGTCTTTTGTCTGCCTCCCGCCCTGTAATCTCGACCCCGTACCCCCGTCTGCGCACAAGCATGAGTCCACGTTTCCCAATCCAGCTCTGCAATTCGTCTAGATCATGACTGACCGTAGTTACCGTGACTTTCAGATCTGAAGCCAGCGCCAACAGCTTGATCGGCTCCCGTGTATCCAGCAGCATGCAGAGTACCACGATCTTTCTCTCCTCAGCCGAATATTCGTCTGACTTCGTATGCAGCAATTGTTTTCGCAGGCATACAAGCTGAGCTGGATCAGCATCTATACAGATACCGATCCCTGACTTTTTCTCCAGCTTCACCTCATGAGCTGCCAGCCAATGCTCGACTGCACCCAGTTCCCGATGAACCGTCCTTGTGCTGACATTGATCTTCGTAGCAATTTCCCCGGCTGTAACCTCTTTGGACTGCTCCAGAAGATATTCCACGATGTCACGTTGTCGTTTCGTAATATTCATAAGCGCATACCGTTCCTTCCCAAGCTCATCCCTCCAGCAGGAGACGTACATTGCATACAGTCCGCCTGACTTCGATGGGGATTAAGAATCGGATTTCAGACGTTCAACCAGCGCTTCGTATTCAGGGCTCTTCAGAAAATTGTCAATGGAAATGTGCTCAGCTTTCGGAGCTACTGTTTTAGCCCGATCTGTCAACGTTTTTTGCGTAATGACAATATCCGCATCCTGTGGAATTTCACTGATTGCCGTATTCGTAACTGTTACGCCCACACCCGCCTGCTTCATTTTTTTGCGTAAAATCGAGGCACCCATAGCGCTTGAACCCATACCTGCATCACAGGAAAAGACGATTTTGTTCACTTCGGATTTATCCTTGAGCGTTCGATCTGCAGCAATTTCTGCAGCACGATCAGATTCGTGGTTATCTTCCATTACAGTGGCGTTAGCACTTGCACTCTTGCTTTGATTTTTCATATCTTTCAGGCGGGATGCAGCTTCCTCCAGCCCCTCTTCTTGTTGCTTACCAGTCTTGAGTAACACTGCGGCAACAGCAAAAGATACAACCGCAGCAGCGATCACCCCGCTTAGCATTGGCAAATATCCGCCTTTTGGCGTCATTAGAAAATAGGCGATGATGCTGCCCGGCGAAGGAGCAGCAACCAGTCCGGCACCTGTCAACATGAAACAGAAGGTTCCCACAACGCCCCCAGCTATAGCAGCAAGAATCAAAATCGGCTTCATCAAAATATAAGGGAAATAAATTTCATGAATCCCGCCGAAAAAATGAATGATGACTGCCCCAGGAGCCGACGACTTCGCAGAGCCTTTACCGAACAGGCAGTAGGCCAGCAAAATACCGAGCCCCGGCCCAGGGTTGGATTCCAGCATGAACAGTACGGATTTCCCTGTTCTTGCAGCTTCCTCCAACGCAATCGGGCTTAATACTCCGTGATTCAGCGCGTTGTTTAAAAATAATACTTTTCCGGGCTCAATAATGAGGTTGACAAGCGGCAGTAGCCCTGCGTTCACGAGGAACTGTACCCCTGCCGACAATACTTGACTGATCATTTGTACAACCGGGCCGATCGCCACATGGGCAAGCAGTGCTAGAATGGCACCGATAATCCCGGCCGAAAAATTATTGACCAGCATTTCAAAGCCTGATCTGACTTTGCCTTCAATGGCCTTGTCGAACTTCTTCAATATCCACGCAGCCAGCGGACCAGCGACCATCGCGCCCAGGAACATCGGGATATCGGCTCCCACTATGACACCCATCGTCATAATGGCACCAATCACACCTCCACGTTGTCCGTGAATCATCGTGCCTCCCGTGTAACCAATCAGCAGCGGCAGCAAATAATTTTTCATCGGATCAACCAGTTGTGCAAAACCTTCGTTCGGGAACCACCCGGTCGGAATAAAGAGTGCCGTAATCAATCCCCACGCGATAAAGGCTCCCATGTTGGGCATAACCATACCGCTGAGAAAACGGCCAAAACGCTGTACGGCGACACGAGTGCCTCCTTTTGAACTTGGCTTTGCGTCCAATGTACTCATATTCAAATCCTCCTTGTAGGTAAGCATCACTACCTTTTCTTAAAATTCATACTAAATGACAGCGCTATCTTCATCAACGAAATGAAAACGTACTTTCGTCATGAACGTTGATGACAACATTTAAATTTAAATTATCCGAGAAGGTATTATACCTGCATAATTCTTCTTAATATGACCTGTAGCTATAGAAATTAGTCGAAAAACCGTACTGGATTATGTATGATTCTTACTATAGGGACAACCCTCTACATCAGAATAAAACACGTAATTACGTCTGAAAAAAGACAAAAAAATAGCCGCTATGTCAAATCATAGCGACTGTTGTATACAAAAATCGAGCAGACAAATAACACTCTTATTCCATACTACATTGCTCCATTACTGCTCATCGGAAATCAACTGCTCGTATTGATCCGCAGACAGTAGCTTGCCCAATGCTTCCTCCACATCTTTACCCATCTCTACTTCGATCATCCAACCTTTTTCATAGGGAGATTCATTCACTAGCTCAGGCGTACTTTCCAGCGCTTCATTCACTTTTAATACGGTTCCCGTCACCGGAGCAAAAAGGTCGGATACCGTCTTCACCGATTCAATCGTACCGATCTCCGCTCCCTGCTCAATCGTTACTCCCACCTCAGGTAATTCTACAAAAACAATATCACCCAGTTGATGCTGTGCAAAGTCTGTAATACCAATCCGCAACGTTCCATTCTCTGTGCGCTGAACCCACTCATGTTCGTCTGTATACCAAAGTTGCTGCTTTACTTCACCCATCCTGTTCCCCTCACTTCCATATGAATAAAATCGCTTTTGCTCACCTGTATTAGACAGGTTAAGATTATGACAACAGGAACACTCATGTCAATAATACTAACAAAAATACTTCATATGACCTCATATGGCGTACTATATAAAAATATGATAACTTATAACAAACGCTTACATATCCTTATTTATATATTAAATGTTTTTTCTATTGTTTTTGATGACATTTTTATTGACATTTTGAATGAATTTGCGTATTAATGGGTTATAGCAAATGCTTTGGAAAACACCCCGACAACTGCAAACGCGGATGAACGCGGAGGGAGAGACTGCCAAAAAGATTCGCATAGCTGTTGCCGCTTATGAGACATAAGTGCACGCGAATCGGATCAAGTTGTTATCTGCAAAGCCAGGTAATATACTGTTGATCCCGAAGGTAGCGCCGAAGGAGTAAGCCTGCATTGCAGGTGAATCTCTCAGGCAAAAGGACCTCTGCCGGACGCATCTCTGGAGAGCATTCGCTATTGGAGCGGATCACCCAAGGGGAAACCCGGTACATACCGGGGTAACTTTCTGGTATCAAGGACAGAGCTGAAAAAAGAGTGTAGACTGCCGTCTATACGTTTTTTTCGGCCTGTCTTTTTTGTTTAGCCGATCACACCGGATAGGAGTGGAAAAATGACTAATTTGCGAAAAACACCGCTATATTCGTCCTACGGGACGCAGTCTGGGGTTCGTTGTATTGACTTTGGCGGCTGGGAGCTCCCCGTTCAGTTTAGCGGCATTCAAAAGGAGCATGAGGCCGTCCGGCAACGTGCGGGTTTATTCGATGTATCGCATATGGGCGAATTTTTGGTTGAAGGCAAAGAGGCCGAAGCTTTTCTGCAAAGGGTGACCACGAATGATGTCAGCCAGTTGGAACCAGGTCAGGCACAATATTCACTCCTGTGTTACCCCGATGGAGGGGTAGTAGACGACCTGCTTGTTTACTGCAAAGGACCGGAGCGCTACATGCTCGTTGTGAACGCCTCTAACATCGATAAGGATTGGGATTGGCTAATTCGCCATATGCCTGCATCCGTTCACATGGAGAATGTGTCTGATGCGATAGCATTGCTGGCGTTGCAAGGACCGGAAGCAGCACGTATTGCCGCAGCCGTGGCAGATACGGACATTACGAATCTGGCATCTTTTCGCTTCCATGAGAATGTGCCATTGTTCGGAGCAAAAGCACTCGTCTCACGAACCGGATATACGGGTGAAGACGGTTTTGAATTTTACGTACCTGCCGCGGAAGCACCAGCCGTATGGGAGGGTTTGCTTCGTTCCGGTGAGTCGTATGGGCTGATTCCCGCTGGACTTGGTGCTCGGGATACCCTACGCTTTGAGGCACGGTTGCCGCTGTACGGACAGGAGTTATCTGCCACGATTTCACCGCTCGAAGCCGGTCTAGGTTTCTTCGTCAAGCTGAATAAAGGAGATTTTATCGGTAGAGAAGCACTGCAACGTCAGAAAGATCAAGGGATTCCTCGCAAATTGATCGGGCTGGAAATGATGGATCGCGGTATCCCTCGCGCCCATTACCCGGTATTCGCAGAAGGACAACACATCGGTGAGGTCACAACGGGGACTCAGTCGCCCACCTTGAAGCGTAATCTCGGCCTCGCCTTGGTAGACAGTCGTTTTAGCACCCTCTCCACACCGCTGGAGGTTGAGATTCGTGGCAAACGCCTGCGTGCCGAGGTGGTGGCAGCACCCTTTTATAAACGCCCGCGCTGATCTTAAACTCTCTTCATTTCAATAAAGCAAACATGTCAGATATGAACTTCTGGGTTTTCATCTCACACTTTTTTATTAGCTAATTTACGATTTAAATTTTGCTTTTCGAAAGGAGCCAGAACCTATGAAGCAGCATCGCTATCTCCCTATGACTGAACAGGATCAAATCGAAATGCTGCGTGTGGTCGGCGTTTCATCCATTGATGATTTATTCAGTGACATTCCTGAGGCCATTCGATATCAAGGGGAACTCCCTCTTTCTTCTCGGCTCGACGAGAGAGCCTTGACCCGACATTTGGCCGAGCTGGCCGGACACAACGCCAATACAGACACACATGCCAGCTTTCTTGGCGCAGGAATCTATGATCATCATATTCCGTCCGTCATCCAGCACATCACTTCACGCTCGGAATTCTACACAGCCTACACCCCCTATCAGCCGGAAGTAAGCCAAGGCGAGCTACAAGCCATTTTCGAATTTCAGTCGTATATTTGCGAATTGACGGGCATGGCTGTAGCTAATGCCAGCATGTACGACGGAGCGACTGCACTGGCGGAAGCGGGCTCACTGTCCGCCGCAGCTACCCGCCGTAAACAGCTTATCGTATCAAGGTCCGTCCATCCGGAGGCACGTCAGGTATTGGCAGCCTATGCACGCGGATTGGATTTGGACATCGTGGAGATTGGCTGTTCGGACGGGGTAACGGATGCTAATGCGTTAGCGGCGGCCGTATCAGAACAGACCGCGGCTGTTTTAGTCCAAAGCCCCAACTTTTTCGGAGCCGTGGAAAACCTGAAGCCGATGGCTGATCTCATCCATGCGCACAAAGGTCTTTTGGTCGTCAGCGCCAACCCACTGGCACTTGGCTTGCTGGAGACACCCGGCAAACAGGGCGCGGATATTGTGGTAGGAGATGCGCAGCCACTTGGCATCTCCTCTTCTCTCGGCGGTCCGACCTGTGGATACTTTGCCGTTTCTCAGGCACATATGCGCCGTATCCCCGGCCGTATTGTGGGTCAGACCACTGACCGTAACGGTAAACGCGGCTTCGTGCTGACCTTGCAAGCGCGGGAACAGCATATCCGCCGCGAAAAGGCCACGTCTAACATTTGCTCCAATCAAGCGTTGCTAGCTTTATCTGCATCTGTGTACTTGTCTGTCATGGGTAGACAGGGGATCAAGGAAGTAGCCGAGCTAAATTTGCATAAAAGCCGTTATGCTTTAGAGCAATTGCTGAGCTTGAAGGGCGTAACAGCCTCGTTTAACGCACCGACCTTTAACGAATTTGCCCTTAGACTGCCTGAGGGTACAGATATGAGCAAACTCCAGACTGAGTTGCTAGCTGCTGGATTTATCGCTGGCTACGATTTGGGCCGGGACTATGAGGAACTTGCTGGTCACATGTTGATTGCCGTGACGGAGCAAAGAACCAAAGAGGAGATTGACCAATTTGTACACACCTTGGGGGGATTGCTATGATACACACCGGACAGGATCAGAAACAAGGGCTGTTGAAGGAACACGATCAAGCGCTCATTTTTGAATTGAGCCGTCCGGGTCGCATCGCCTATTCTCTTCCCGAGTGCGACGTTCCCCGTCGCCCGGTGGCAGAGCTTTTGCCAGATTATGCGCTGCGCAGTGAACCTGCGGCATTACCCGAGGTATACGAAGTAGACGTTATTCGGCATTATACCGCCTTGTCCCGGCGCAATTTCGGCGTGGACAACGGATTTTATCCGCTCGGCTCCTGTACGATGAAATACAATCCGAAAGTGAATGAGGATGTCGCCCGATATACAGGCTTCGCCAAAATCCATCCATATCAGCCCGAGGAGAGCATCCAGGGTGCTATGGAGCTGCTGCATACGCTCCAAAATGATTTGGCTGCGTTAACTGGCATGGATGCCGTCACACTTCAGCCTGCCGCGGGCGCCCATGGCGAATGGACCGGGCTGATGATGATTCGCTCATACCACGAAGCACGTGGTGAGCGACGTACCAAGGTGCTCGTGCCGGATTCCTCGCACGGAACGAACCCCGCCAGCGCAACCGTCGCGGGCTTCGAAACAGTCACCCTTCCCTCCACCCCTGAGGGGCTGGTGGATCTGGATGCGCTGCGTCAAGCCGTAGGCAACGACACCGCTGCGCTCATGCTGACCAACCCGAACACGCTTGGGCTGTTCGAGAAGCAAATCACTGACATTGCTGCCATCGTGCATGACGCGGGTGGTCTGCTCTACTATGACGGGGCGAACTCCAACGCCATCATGGGAATTACCCGCCCCGGGGATATGGGCTTCGATGTAGTGCATCTCAATTTGCACAAAACGATGAGTACCCCTCACGGAGGCGGCGGCCCCGGCGCTGGGCCTGTCGGCGTAAAGCAACGGCTCATCCCTTATTTGCCCAAGCCGCTTGTCGTACGTGATCCGCAGGGGGTGTACCACTGGGACCGGGAACAGGGAGATTCTATTGGACGGGTTAAAGCCTTTTACGGCAACTTCGGTATTCTCGTTCGTGCCTACGCCTATATCCGTAGCTACGGTCCTGATGGCTTAAAGCGTGTATCGGAATGCGCTGTGCTCAATGCCAATTACATGATGCATCGGCTCGCTCCACATTTTGACCTGCCCTACCCTGGACATTGCAAACACGAATTCGTAATGTCGGGGCGAGGCTTGAAAAAATTTGGAGTGCGCACGCTTGATGTAGCCAAACGGCTGCTTGATTTCGGCTACCATCCGCCTACAATTTACTTCCCGCTGAATGTAGAGGAGTGCATCATGATCGAGCCCACGGAGACGGAAAGTAAGGAAACACTTGATGCTTTTGTCGACACTATGATTCATATTGCGCGGGAAGCAGAAGAGAACCCTGAGCTGGTGCTCAATGCACCATATACTACTCCAGTCACACGATTGGACGAAACTACCGCAGCCCGCAAACCTGTACTGAATTGCTCATGCAGTTAAAAACAAATTCTACTTAAAGGATGCAAAAAAGCCGGTATCTAAATAGATACCGGCTGCTGTATGTACACAGCAATTTTTTGTTGGAAAAAGATATAACCTTTGAAATGTAATACCCTTCCTTAGCCTTCGATGCTTTGAACCAATTCAACAACCTGTTCTGCTGTTTGCATGTCTAGAGCTTTTGTAGCCAGTTTTTCCATGTCCGCACGGGACAACTTGGAGATTTGACTACGTGCTGGCAGAATGGAAGTTGCGCTCATACTGAACTCATCAAGTCCAAGACCCAGCAGCAACGGAATTGCTGTTGTATCTCCTGCCATTTCACCACACATACCAACCCAACGTCCTTCACGGTGAGCGGCATCAATAACCATTTTCACCAGACGCAGAATGGATGGATTGTATGGTTGATACAGGTAAGAAACTCGCTCGTTCATGCGATCCGCTGCCATTGTGTATTGAATCAGATCGTTTGTACCGATACTGAAGAAATCCACTTCTTTTGCGAATTGGTCAGCCAATACCGCTGTAGAAGGAATTTCTACCATGATGCCCAACTGAATTTCTTCAGATACGGATACACCCTCGGCTACCAACTTTTCCTTTTCTTCCAACAAAACAGCTTTAGCTTCACGGAATTCGTTCAGCGTAGCAATCATCGGGAACATGATGCGCAGGTTACCATGCACACTCGCACGCAACAAAGCACGCAATTGAGTGCGGAAAATATCCTGGCGATCCAGACACAGACGAATAGCACGGAATCCGAGGAACGGATTCATTTCTTTCGGCAGGTCCAGATAAGGAAGTTCTTTGTCGCCACCGATATCCAAAGTACGGACTACAACCGGCTTACCTTCCATTCTTTCCAGAACGGTTTTGTACGCCGTATACTGTACTTCTTCGGATGGAAGCTTATCGCGTCCCATGTACAAGAACTCCGTACGGTACAAGCCAACGCCTTCACCACCGTTGTCCAGAACACCAGCTACATCATTAGGCGTACCAATATTGGCTGCCAGTTCGACATGGACACCATCGACAGAAACTGTAGCTTCGCCGCGCAGCTTGCGCCACTCTTCGCGTTGCTTGTCGTATGCCACCTGTTTAGCACGGTATTCCGCAACAATCTCTTCGGTAGGGTTCACGAATACGTGACCATCCAAACCATCAACGATAATCAAATCGCCGCTTTTAGCTTGAGACAATATATTTTTCGTTCCCACAACTGCAGGAATTTCAAGTGAGCGAGCCATAATAGCCGAATGCGAAGTACGTCCGCCGATGTTCGTTGCAAAACCTTTAACAAATTCACGGTTCAGCTGAGCTGTGTCGGAAGGTGTCAAATCTTCTGCAAGCACAATCGTTTCTTCGGCAATTTCTGCAGGACTAACAAAATGAACACCAAGCAGGTGATTCAGGATCCGCTTGGTTACATCACGCATGTCCGATGCGCGTTCTTGCAAATAGGCACTTTTCATGTTTTCAAACATGGAAATGAACTGTGTAGCTACTTCATTCAAAGCATAGTCAGCATTAAGCTGCTCGTCTCTGATTTTAGCTTTAACCGGATCGATCAATTCAGGATCATTCAGGATGAGCAGGTGAGATGCAAAAATTTCTGCTTTTTTCTCTCCCAGCTCCTGAAGCGTTTTCTCCTTAATCGATTCCAATTCGGTTTGAGATTGTACCAAAGCCGCATCCAATCTCGCGATTTCAGCCTCAACATCACCAACCGCGCGTCTCTCTACAGCGTAATTCGGATGCTCCAAGATAAACGCCCGGGCAATGGCTATGCCTGCCGAAGCGGCAATCCCGGAAATTTTAAGCATGAACTTCGCCCAGCCCTTCGTTAACGATTACATTTTCAAGAGCTTTCAGTGCTTCGGCAGCTTCAGCGCCTTCGCAGATAATGTTAATAGTATCACCTTGTTCCAGACCCAGAGACAATACACCCAGAATGGATTTCAAAGTTACTTTTTTACCGTTAGCTTCGGCAAAAGATTCAGCACCGCTGAATTTGTTAGCTGTATTTACCAGTGCAGTTGCAGGACGTGCATGGATACCGTCTTCATCCGTAATTCTAAAAGTTGTTTGCATAATTTGTTCCTCCCACTTTCCTAAAGATAATATTTGTTTACACGCAGTATACCAGATCATTGATCAGACGGCCTAAGCCGCCTAATCAACTAATCCGAAACACATAGAGTTTATTTTATCGTAATTATACCATCTTCGCCAGCCTTCAATACTCCAGTTTTGTTTAAAGTTACCGAAGAACCTTCTGGAAGGTTGGTAAAAATGACAGGTGAAATGATGGATTTAGCGTTTGCCTTCACGTATTCCAGGTCTACTTTCATAATAGGCTGGCCAGCTGACACAAGATCGCCTTCGTTCACCAAAACGTCAAATCCTTGGCCTTTAAGCTTCACTGTATTCACCCCGATATGAACAAGCACTTCTTTACCACCATCGGATTGAATACCAATCGCATGCTTGCTCGGGAATACATTGAATACTTTACCATAAACAGGGGACACAATCGTTCCATCATTTGGCACGACCGCAAAGCCGTCACCTGTCATACGTTCTGCAAATACCGGATCGGGAACCGTCGAGATATCAACCAATTCGCCGTTAACAGGCATTACAATATCTTCTACAATAATGGTTTGTTGTTCTTCCCCAGCTTCCTTCTCCTCTTGTGGAGCAGGTTGCGCCGGAGCTGGTGCAGGTGTACGTCCAGCCATGATATCAGCCATTTGAGTTTTA
Source organism: Paenibacillus sp. Lou8.1 (assembly GCF_024213565.1). Taxonomy (NCBI): domain Bacteria; kingdom Bacillati; phylum Bacillota; class Bacilli; order Caryophanales; family Paenibacillaceae; genus Paenibacillus; species Paenibacillus sp. Lou8.1. Next base: position 82,231 of record NZ_JANAVN010000011.1, on the reverse strand, counting down.
ATGGTGTCGGAACGTGTACCGAAAATTGCCTGTACGTTGTTGCCGACTTCAAGGACACCCGATGCGCCAAGTTGTTTCAGACGAGCTTTGTCAACGTTCGATTTCTCATTAACCTCGATCCGAAGACGTGTGATACAAGCATCCAGGTGCTTGATATTTGATGAACCACCGAAAGCTGCCAAAATGTTGTGCGGGAGCTCATCACTACTACCGGCTGCTGCACCATCCACATTTTCTGTAGCTTCTTCACGTCCTGGTGTTTTCAAGTTGAACTTCCGTATGATGAACCGGAATCCGAAGTAGTAAATCACTGCCAAAATCAGACCGACGATGATTACATACCACCAAGGCGTACGGGTTGGAATAATCCCGAAAATCAGGAAGTCAATGAATCCGCCTGAGAAGGTCATACCGATTTTGACATGTAAAATTTGCATGGTCATAAATGACAGACCTGCGAATATACAGTGTACTGCAAACAGCAGTGGAGCTACGAACAGGAAGGAAAATTCCAGTGGCTCCGTAATACCTGTCAAGAACGAAGTCAATGCTGCTGAACCCATGATACCTGCTACATATTTTTTGTGTTCTGGTCTTGCTTCATGGTACATTGCAAGCGCTGCTGCTGGCAAACCGAACATCATGAATGGGAATTTACCCACTTGGAACGTACTTGCTGTCAACGCCACTCCATCACGAAGCTGGCTGAAGAAGATCTGCTGGTCACCGTGAACGGTTTGACCTGCCTTGTTAACATATTCACCAAATTCAAACCAGAACGGTGAATACCAGATGTGATGCAAACCAAATGGAATAAGCGCGCGTTCGATAACCCCAAACAGGAACGCCGACAAAGTCGGGTTGGAATACACCATAAAGTGAGATACTGCGTTAAGTCCTTGTTGAACTGGAGGCCAGATCAGAACCAGCGCAAGTCCGACAATCAGTGAGGACACCGCCGTTGCAATTGGAACGAAACGCTTACCCGCGAAAAAGCCCAGATACGAAGGAAGCTCAATTTTGAAAAAGCGGTTGTACATGGCCGCGGCCAGTATACCGATGATTATCCCGCCGAACACCCCGGTTTGAAGCGTTGGAATACCCAACACGTTCGCATAACCCGGTATTTTTTGAGCAATCAGACCAGGTGTGACACCCACGGCTGTACCCAAAGTAATGTTCATAACGAGGTAACCGATGATGGCAGCCAAACCTGCTACACCTTCACCGCCCGCCAGACCGACGGCTACGCCGACTGCGAACAACAGGGCCAGATTATCAAAAACGATTTGTCCGGCATTCATCATGATCGTCGCTACCGATTGAACCCAGCCCGCATTTAATGCCGGAATGTACTGGAGAAAATCAGGATTGACCAGCATGTTACCGATACCCAATAAAAGCCCCGCAGCTGGCAAAATCGCTACAGGAAGCATTAATGCTTTACCGACACGCTGTAAAACGCCGAAAAGCTTTTTAAACATACCTTCCACATCCTTCTCTGAAATTTAGAACAGAGGCAAAACAACAAAAAAGGCATGAGCCGATTTAAGTATGTTTGAAAACAACCTTGGGATATAGCTTGCCCCAGTAGGCTGTAAACAATCATAACTTAAAACAACTCATGCCTGATCGAATCAGTAACACGTTAAATGTTCAGTTGTTGTCTTCCTCATTGCAGAATTGATTATAGCACCCCACTAAATGCGAGGCAATACTTTTTTATTCCTGTTTTATCACTTTTGTTGCTCCCCCTGCTCTTTGCGTTGGGACAACCGTTGCAGATGCATTGTCAAATAACTAACCTCAGCCGGGTACACAGATTTACGGAGTCTTTTCTCCATAATTTTCGTGAGCTTCCAGGCCAGCATATACATTTCCGGATACTCCTCATTCAAAAGCTTGTCCAATCGATAAATCTCCTGCACAATTTCTCCCCGGCGCACACGTTCAATCGCAAACCTCAGATGAGTCAGCAGTCGAGAATAATCAAGAGATTGAAGAGGAATACGATAATCCAGTGTCGTCTCGACAACCTGAACCATATCAGCAATCAGACGAGAATCCTTCCTAACCTCGGAGATATGCTGGTTTGTCATGGCGCTATAAATATGCAGGGCCACGAATCCGATTTCATCTTCTCCCAGATCTACATCCATCTTATCCCTGATTAAAGCAACAGCCTGCTCAGCCATCTTGTATTCCTGAGGATATATTTCCCTAGTCTCATACAAAAACGGATTATGAATCGTAATTCCCTGTTTATGACGGTTGATGGAAAAAGCGATATGGTCAGTTAAAGCAATCAGTATGTGCTCATTTAGAGGCTTCTTAGCTTGAAGCTGAACAAGATGAAGCACCTCACCGATGACCTCAATGAGCTTTTCATCCAGCTCAGGAAGCAACCGTTTGTATTGCTCCTGTTCTTCATGGCTTTTTAATATAAATAATTTTTCAACTGAATCCAACGGCATAAGATCGCCGGGTCTGCGATTGAAACCGATTCCTTTTCCAATCACGACAACCTCATCATGCTCGGGATGCATCCCTATAATCACATTGTTATTCAGCGCTTTGGCCACTTTTAGGCTGCTCACATCCGCACCTCTTTTATCAGAACCTTGATCCTAAGAATTATAGCATGAAGCTCAGAGGAATCCACGTTAAAGTACCAAATATTCGGCTAAAGGTCAATAAAAAGAAAACGCTTTTCATCACATTGCCGAGAAATGCTGTGATGAAAAGCGGTCTTTTGGTTAGGGATAGATGCTCCCCAAAGACTTATCGTTATTCTTTATCTGTTAGCGCTACCTCCACCGAGGCTGGAAGAGGCTGCTTATTCGCTTCGCCGGAAGGCGGCACGGAATGAATGCCTTTTTTCCCCGTGGTCAACCCCTTGATTAACTGCTCCACATCAATACCGGATACACTCTTCAGCATCTCAGGTGCCGTAGCCATCAGTTCGGTGACATAATTGCTGACACGCGCTGCTCCTTCTCCTTTTCCCGTATCAACTACGGTGAGTTTATCAATGGACGCAATCGGTTCGGCAATACGTCCAGCCAGATCAGGCAGCATTTTCACGATAATATCGAGCACGGCGGCCTCTCCAAACTTCTGGAACGCCTCCGCCAGTTTTTCCTTGGCCTCCGCTTCTGCAAGTCCACGCAAACGGATGACATCTGCGTCTGCCGTACCTTTGGCGCGTTCTGCATCCGCTTCTGCTTGCCCGTTGAGACGTTTTTGTTCAGCTGACGCTTTAGCCTGTGTCTCAATCGAGTATTGCAGCGATTCAGCCTCACGCATTTTACGCGATTTATCTGCTTCCGCCGCTTGCTCGACCGCATACCGATCGGCTTCTGCCTTCTTTTTCACTTCCGCATCATATTGCTTTTCACGTACCTGTATTTCCTTGGATTGAAGATCAATTTCCCGTTCTTTGCGCACCAGCTCGACCTTCATCTGCTCCTCGACAGCAGTTTGCTTGGCACGGGCCTCCTGAATGTGATAAGCCTGATCGGCTTCTGCCTTCGCTGTATCCTGTTCTTTCTTAAACGATGCCACTTTCAGTTCCTTCTCCTTGGCGGCCTCGGCAATGTTGGTGTCTCGCAGCAGTTCGGCCTTCTGGCCTTCCTGTTCTGCACGCGCCTTCTGAATCCGGGCATCCCGCACAGCCTCGGCTTCTGCAATCTCAGCATCCCGTTTCACAGCGGCAATTCTCGGCTTACCAAGCGCATCCAGATATCCGTGCTTATCACGCACATCTTTGATGGTGAATGAAACGATTTGCAAGCCCATCTTTTTCAGATCACGAGCAGCCACGCCCTGTACTTCCTGCGCAAACCGATCCCGATTACGATAAACTTCTTCCACTGTCATCGAACCGAGGATTGCGCGTAAATGTCCCTCCAGCACTTCCTGAGCCTCTCCTCTAAGAGCCTCCAGTGGCTTCCCGATGAACTGCTCGGCTGCTGTAGCCACATCCTCAATAGAACTGCCGACCTTGATAATCGCCACACCATCCGCAATCACGGGAACTCCTTGCTCCGTATACACTTCCGGTGTGGTTACGTCCAGTTTATGGGACAACAGAGAGATGAATTCGGACTGCTGGAAAATTGGCCAAATGAAGGCCCCCCCGCCGCGTACAATTTTAATTTTGCGTCCAGAGTCATCCTCGGAAATATTTTTATTTCCCAGAAAAGAGCCCGTCACGATCATCCCTTCATCCGGTCCTACCGTTTTGTAACGGGCCCAAAAAGCGATCCCTAATATAACGATAACGATGACAACAATCCCAGGGACCAACACAATATCTTGCAAATTTGACACTCCCGATCACGCTCCCTTCAAGTTAAGCGAATGCGCCGTCTATGTGTCCAGGTACGCTACGCGGACGACGCCCTCTGCGACCTCAACCACGACGATACGGGTTCCCGCAGCAAGCGGTTTGTGATCGAAGCTCGATGCTGTATGTATGGTGTTGCCTGCACCCAAGCGGATCATAACCTCCCCGTAACCAACCTCAGGTACAGGAATGGTGACCTCACCGATCCGGCCAGTCAGCTCACGCATGGAGAAGCCGCTGGATACTTCTGAATTCGCCATGGGCTTGATAAACGCAAAGAACACGAGTATTCCGATGACAAACGCAATCCCTAAAGCAAGCACGACGACCCACCCCATGCTCAGCCCAGTATACTTTGTCAGCAGTACTCCAGCTCCGCCAAAAGCGGTCATGGCTCCAAGTAAAACGACAGGTCTGAACCAATCGAGGCCCGGCAGCTCCAATGCACCATCCAGCCAACCACCGAGTACATCTCCAATCAGCACACTGACTACGGTAAAGATAGCGCCTCCTGCCAATAACCACCAAAATATGGTTTCCATGCGACTCCTCCTTCCATGTACCTTTTCAGTCTGGTTTCCAGTCTATAACTATGTTTACGTATTCAACCTTAAAAAGTTTCAAAATTTTCCTCCAAAATCCCACGTTGAACCCAAAAAAGCACGTTCGTACGTCTAATGACGCACAAACGTGCTTAAAATGATACAAGTATCAGTTTACAGAGATGCTTTGTAAATTTCGACTACATCTTCGCGATTGAGCTTATTAAAACCACCAAAAGATCCGAATTTCACAGCTTTATCAGCCATAACATCGATCTGGGACGCATCAATATCGTAATCAGCCAGACGGCTTGGTGCACCAATCGAGTTCCAGAAATCACGCAACGCCTGAATACCTTCCAGCCCCACTTCTTCATCACTCTTGCCTTCTGGGTTTACATGGAACACATTGACGGCCAGTTGTTTGAAGCGTTCAGGCTTCACATGCAGATTGTGTTTCATCCAGTTCGGGAACAGAATAGCCAGTCCTCCACCATGTGGAATATCATAAACAGCAGACACAGCATGTTCGATATTGTGAGTAGCCCAGTCACCTGTCAGCCCCATGTTCAGGAAGCCGTTCAGCGCCATCGTACCACAATACATAATCGTTTCACGCAGCTCGTAGTTTTCCAGATCGTTGACCAGACCTGGAGCCGCATCCATGACCGTACGCAAAATCGTTTCGCACCAGCCAAGTTGGACCGGAGTATTGGATTCCAAATGGAAATAATGCTCCAGCGTATGTGACATCATATCTACGATTCCGTAAACGGTTTGATTTTGTGGCAGTGAGTATGTGTTTACAGGGTCAAGAATAGAAAACGCAGGGAACGCAAATACGCTACCCCATCCCAATTTTTCCTGTGTTTTTTCATTTGTAATAACAGAACCCGCATTCATTTCAGAACCGGTAGCTGCCATGGTCAAAACTGTACCTAATGGCAATGCTGCCTGTGGGGCCGCTTTACGCTCTGCAAAATCCCACATGTCGCCATCATATTTTGCACCAACAGCAATGGCTTTGGAACAATCCAGCACACTACCACCGCCTACAGCCAGAACGAGGTCGATTTGATGTGTTTTACACAATTCCACGCCTTTATGTACTGTAGATAAGCGAGGATTCGGTTCTACACCAGCCAGTTCCGTTACCTCTGCACCAATTTCACCGAGCAAACTTATTACATTATCGTACAAACCGCTGCGCTTAATGCTGCCGCCGCCATATACAAGCAGTACACGTTTACCATATTTAGGAACTTCACGCTTGAGAGCCTCCAATTGTCCTTTACCGAAGATCAATTGTGTAGGATTATAAAATTCGAATGCTTTCATCGCAAACGCTCGCCTCCAATAGTTCTAAAGTTTAATGTTAAGAAACTACTCTATTATAACCTTTTCGGTTACAGGAAACAAATATGCTTTATTTTCAGAAAAAAACCACACTCCTTGAGGAGCATGGTTCCATGTCATATCTTGGGAGGGTTCTCGTAGTGTATTATGTGCTGTGCCAGCGATTTTATTCTCCCAAAGTATATCCCAATTGTTTCATAAAACGACCAAACGCCTGCTGCCCCGACTCATTCCGTTTATACACTCCTGCATGCTCTAAAATTTCACTGAATTTCAGTCCAACTTCATTTTGTACGGTACGAACAGCCGTTTCCTTGTCAGGCAAACGACCGAACCGAGTGTTTAACTGATAAATCCAGTCTACATGCTTAAACAGTGGATGTCCTTCCTGCTGCATAGCCACAGCCAGTTTGTCATCCCCACACAAAATATCTGCAATCCCATCCAGTTCATCCTTGAGCCGCCCCGGTAATATGGCAAGTCCCATAACTTCGATCAGACCGATATTTTCCTTCTTGATGTGATGCATCTCGCGATGAGGATGGAAAATACCTTCCGGATACTCTTCACTCGTTCGGTTGTTACGCAGTACGAGATCCATCTGATACCTGCCTTCGGAATCTCGTCGCACAATCGGCGTCACAGTATTATGTGGAATCGTTTCCCCCTCCTGCTCTGTATGAGAGAGGACATCAGCTACAGGATCACTATAAGCTTTCCAGGCTTCAAAAGCAGCATTTCCCGCCTCCAACAGCGCCTCGGCATCTGTTGACGTAAAACGGATGACCGACATCGGCCAGTTTACAATCCCTGCTGTAACCTGCGGGAACGCTTCATTATGGTATACACCGTCCACACCCGCTTTTTCAATTGGGAATGTATGACGACCACCCTGAAAATGATCATGGGTCAGGATCGATCCGCCGACAATCGGCAGATCCGCATTGGAGCCAATAAAATAATGCGGAAACGCTTTCGTAAAAGCCAGCAATCGCCGCAGTGTATCCTTCGTAAGCTTCATCGGTACATGATCATGATGGAACACGATGCAATGCTCGTTGTAATACACATAGGGTGAGTATTGAAAAAACCACGGCTCCCCATTCAATTCCACCGGAATGATACGCAGATTTTGACGGGACGGATGATTTACTCTTCCTGCATATCCGACGTTTTCACGGCATAATTGGCACTTGGGATAAACAGGCGGCGGCAAAAGCTTCGCCATCGCAATTTCTTTAGGACTTTTTTCTGGCTTGGACAAATTAATCGTGATTTCCATATCTCCGTAAGATGTCGACTGATTCCAGTACACATTGCTGGAAACCCGATCCATTCGAATGTAGTTCGAATCGATGGATAATTGATAAAAAGCATCTGTCGCCGCCTCTATGCCGCGTTCAGCCTCCGTTTGATGAAAGTCACGGATGACTTCAGACGGTCTCGCCATCAACAGTCCCATGATTTTGGAATCAAGCAAATCGCGATACGTATCTGTGTTTTCAGGGATAAGTCCTATGGCAAAACCATAATCTATCAATACATTAAGCACAGGCTGGAGAGCTTCGGGGGCCATAACGCCCCCTGCTTCCCCACCTGAATAAGGCTCCGAAAACCCAAACTGCTCCAACAGCAGATTACGGCTGTAATCTGTATCTTGCGGACCGATCAAGCCCTTGTTTTGTGCGAATGCAACCAGTTGTTCCACCGCATATAGAGCCGATTGCTGCACAGTTTCGTCGATGTCATGGGCCAGATGCCGGGAATGTTCCCGGCCTTGGCCTTTATCTGTGGATTGGCGCTCGCTCATATGTCATCGTCTCCCGTCTATTCGTTGCCGTAGCCGTGAGGGTGCGACTGATGCCATCCCCATGCTCCGCTAATAATATCCTCCAATTGGGTACGTGCTGGACTCCAGCCCAACACCGAACGAGCCTTGTCAGAAGATGCAACCAATATCGCTGGATCGCCTGCGCGGCGTGGCTCTGTCACAACTGGAATGTCGAGTCCAGTGACCTTGCGTGCCGTCTCAATAACTTCTTTCACAGAGAAGCCCTGTCCATTGCCCAAGTTGAATACGTTGCTGTCATTGCCTTCGCGCAAGTAATTTACTGCACGCACATGAGCATCAGCCAGGTCACTCACGTGAATGTAATCCCGAACACACGTGCCGTCAGGTGTCGCATAATCCTCACCAAACACAGCGATGTGTGGACGTTGCTTCAAGGCTGTCTGGAGCACTAACGGGATCAGATGGCTTTCTGGTCGGTGATCTTCACCGATCTTGCCGCTCTCATGCGCACCAGCCGCATTAAAATACCGTAAAGACACATATTTGATGCCTAAAACTTTATCAAACCACGACATCATGCGCTCCATCATCAGCTTTGTTTCACCATACACGTTGGTTGGCTCTGTACGGTCTCCCTCTTCAATCGGCACCTTTTCCGGTTCGCCGTAGGTAGCCGCAGTAGAGGAAAACACGATTCGGCGCACTCCAGCATCCTTCATTGCCTCCAGCAAGCTCAGCGTGCCAAATACATTGTTGTCATAATATTTACCAGGATTTTGCATACTTTCTCCAACCAGCGAGTTGGCTGCAAAATGGATAACTGCATCGATACTATTTTCAGAGAACAGTTTGGACAGTAATTCTTTATCCCTCAAATCCCCTTCATACAACTTGCCTCCAAGCAATGCTGCTTTGTGCCCGGTTTGCAAATTGTCCAGCACCACAACTTCTTCTCCCAGATCCAACAGTTCTGCTACGGTATGTGAACCGATATATCCAGCTCCACCTGTGACTAAAATGGCCATGTTATTCGTCCTCCTTCAGTTCTTTTACTCCGTCTCCTGCCTTGCATACATAAAAGCTGGCTTCCAGCCCTGTGCGGGTCTGATAAGCTTCGCCGACTTCCTTCACAAAACGTTCCACATCGTCCTCATGAACCAATGAAACCGTACAACCTCCAAATCCGGCTCCTGTCATACGAGCACCCAGCGTGCCAGGGATGCGCCGTGCTTCTTCAACCATGACGTCTAGCTCCGTGCAGCTAACCTCATACAAATCGCGCAATGAATCATGAGAAGCATTCATTAACAGACCAAAAGCTGCAAGTTCATTCGCTGCGAGAGCATCGACAGAGGCCAACACACGAGCGTTTTCCTCCACCACATGCTGTGCCCGCCGACGCACTGTTTGGTCCGCGATGTGATGCTGAAGCTCTCCGAAACGTGCCTCATCCAGCTGAGCGAGGTATTCCAGTGACGGCTCCTGCTGCTGTAAAATGGACAGTGCTTCGGCACACTGGCTACGACGCTCGTTGTAGGCTGAGTCCACCAAACCGCGACGCTTGTTTGTATTGCCGATCACGAGCTTATAAGCCCCCGTGCGGAATGGCACTTTACGGTACTCCAACGTATCGCACATCAGCAGAATTGCATGATCAGCTGCTCCGTTCGCTACAGCGAACTGGTCCATAATGCCGCAATTGACACCAACGTAATTGTTTTCTGCCCGCTGGGACAACAAAGCGATCTCGACCGTATCTGTTTCCTGTTTTTCGATCGTGAGAAACGCATATCCTGTAACAACCTCAATGGAGGCTGAGGAGGATAATCCAGCACCATTCGGTATTTCTCCATGATAGAGCAGGTCATATCCGTTAGACGGATAAACTCCCTTTTCAGCCAACTCCACCAGCACACCCACCGGATAGTCCACCCACTCATCCGTTTTGTTTTTACCTATTTCTCCACGGGGGATAGACACTTCATACGACAGGTTTGTCGAAGCAAAATGAATTTCATCATCATTGCGCGCACGAAGGATCAGCGTCGTTCCGAATTCCAGCGCAGCCGGGAGTACATAACCACCGTTATAGTCGATATGCTCTCCAATCAGATTGACACGTCCAGGTGCATGAAATATCCGCAGTTCATTGCTGCTTTCACCATATTTTTCAATAAAATGTTTCTTTAATTCAGTAGAGTTCATATCCGCATCCACCTCATATACCGTTAGTAAAGGCCCTCCTGATTTCCCTGTAACATCTTAATCAGGTTGACATCTCTTATGATTTCAGTATAAATGAAAGCGTCACACAATGTAATGCATCCATGTGTTTAAGCTATGGATAAATGTGACTTGGATATGTACAATGTAAGTATACCGCATCCGCTAAACCATTCACAAATGCAGGAAGGATGACCCTATTTTGCAAGCGTATTCATATAGTTATGCCGTCGCCTCTAATCCGGTGTTTTATGAAAATAGCCCGCTGCATGTGCTTTTTGCAGGAGAGAGCCAGACCAAATCCGGTCATGCCGTGGGGCCGAAAATCTATGATTACTATCTGCTACACTTTGTAGAATCGGGCAGAGGTATCTTCCGAACGGAACAGCACACATATCAGCTTGAAGAAAACGATTTTTTCCTTATTCATCCCGGTCAGCTGGTGAGCTATACCTCTGATGATGAGGAACCGTGGCGTTATCGTTGGTCTGCGTTTACCGGACACCATACTGAGCAGGTGGTGCAAGAGGCCGGGTTACGTGTTCACCAGCCTGTCTTTCATGCTTCCGATCAAAGTCCCATCCCCGGTTATTTGGAGCAAATGCAACTGGCCTTTTATAGCAGAAAATCTAGTTCTCATCTATCAGCCTTGGGGTATTTGTATCTGATTATGGGGGAAGCAGGCAATTACCTGAGTGACTGGACTGATCCGTCCGGGGCGGATTCGCAAATTCAACGTACAGTCAAGCAGATGGTTCAATATATGTCCACTCAGTACGCACACCCCGTTTCCATTGAGCAAATGTCTGAAGGACTTGGTTATAATCGTGCGTATTTGTCACGGATATTCAAAAAGGAAACGGGGATCTCCCCCGTCACCTATCTGCTTAAGCTAAGAATCGACAAATCACGTCAACTGCTGCGTGAGCGTCCGGAACTATCGGTAGAGCAAGTGGCCGCTTCGGTCGGACTAACCGATGCCTTATATTTCTCACGTCAATTCAAACGCTTCTGTGGTCAGTCTCCAACCGAGTACCGAAGCAAGGTTAAGCAGTATCCACAGTCGTAAAGCAGACTTAAACAGCCCGCATCCTTCAAACGGATACGGGCTGTTAACTTTCGCCATTAAGCTGTGCCGCCGTCCTGTCAGTTCCCGGCATTCAGAATCGAATCAATCCGATCCAATTCCTCCTGAGAAAAGTCCAGATTGGATAAGGTAGCAACATTTTCTTCAATTTGGCTTACACGGCTTGCCCCAATCAAGACAGAGGTCAGACGTTCGCCGCGCAGAGCCCAGGCCAGCGAAAATTGAGCCAAACTTTGTCCGCGTGCAGCAGCCATCTGATTCAGGGCGCGTACCTTGCGAAGTGTCTCTGGCGTCACATGGTTCTCATTCAGGAAAACCGAAGTACTCGCTGCACGTGAATCCTCGGGAATTCCGTTCAAATATTTATTGGTCAGCAATCCCTGCGCCAGCGGGCAAAAGGCAATGCTGCCTACCCCGTTTTCGTCCAGTACATCTTGTAATCCGTTTTCAATCCAGCGGTCGAGCAAGGAGTATTTCGGCTGATGAATCAGAAGCGGTGTTCCCAGCTCCTTCAGAATGCGAGCTGCTTCTGCTGTTTGCTCCGCACTATAATTGGACACACCCACATACAGCGCTTTGCCGGATCGTACGATATGATCCAGTGCTCCCATCGTTTCTTCCAGCGGCGTATCAGGATCAAATCGGTGAGAGTAGAATATGTCGACATAGTCCAGCCCCATCCGCTTCAGGCTCTGATCCAGACTAGATATCATATACTTGCGAGATCCCCAGTCACCATAAGGCCCTGCCCACATATTGTAGCCCGCTTTGGTGGAGATGACCAACTCATCCCGGTACGGTTTCATATCACTGGCTAATACTTGTCCAAAAAATTCCTCAGCTGATCCCGCAGGAGGGCCATAGTTATTAGCTAAATCAAAATGCGTAATTCCCAGATCAAAGGAGCGAGTAATCATGCTACGGCCATTCTCCGCGTTGTTAATCCCGCCAAAATTGTGCCACAAGCCCAGCGAAATAGCGGGCAGTTTTAGACCTGATCTCCCTGTACGGTTATATTTCATAGTTTCATAACGATCTTCGCCAGCTAAATAAACCATGCTATCCCAGCCTCTCTCGAAACATTGTAATGTCCATCACAACATCATCATAGCGCTTTTATCCAGGCGTTGACAAGAAAACGATTACAGACCTAATTGATGAGCAAGTTTTTCCATAACTTTACCGATTGGATCGGTGATCAAAAGATCCGCCTTATGATCATACGAGGTGGGATCTGTATTCAGCAGCACCGTATGTTTACCACGAAAATAAGTAATCAAGCCCGCAGCAGGATGTACTGTCAGCGACGTTCCTCCAATTAACAGCAGATCAGCCTGCGAAATAGCCTGAACGGATTGAATAATGGTATCCTGATTCAGCTCCTCCTCATATAAAACGACATCCGGTTTGATAATTCCTCCATCTATTGGACATTTAGGTACAACCTCAGAGCTGTTCATCACTTCATCTAGGCTGTAAAAGCGTCCGCATTCCATACATTGGTTCCGATGCACCGAGCCGTGAAGTTCCAATACATTCACACTGCCGGCAGCCTGATGTAAGCCGTCAATATTTTGGGTCACAACCGCTTTTAGACGGCCTTGCTTTTCCAATGACGCGAGGAAATGATGACAACCGTTTGGCTCCGCATCGGGATGCAGCATTTTGCTGCGATAGAAGTCAAAGAACACTTCAGGATGCTTCACAAAAAATGAACGGCTCAGCATAACCTCAGGGGAATAAGGCAATTTCTCCTCACTTTGATACAGGCCTGCTGCCGAACGAAAATCTGGAATACCGCTTTCCGTCGATGTGCCTGCTCCGCCGAAAAAAACAATATTCTGCGATTGCTGTATCCATTCCGCCAACGTATTAACTTTCATACCCTACGCACCTCCAGTTCTTCATATCCACGAACAACCTTATCGGCATCCAGCAAATGACCAGAACGTTCTGCTTCTGGCGCAAATCCAATAGCGAGCCGCACTCCGGCACGTTTTCCCATCTGCATGTCCCCATTGCTGTCTCCGATGACTACCACGTCCGCCGGCGACAATCCTAGTAATGCGCAGGCTTTTTCAGCCATTTCCGGGTCAGGCTTACCATATGTAACCCTATCATGTCCGATAATCTCATCAAAATAGGATGTCAGCCCCATCCACTCCAAATGCTCCTGTGCAGCCTCTGTACTGTCAGAGGTCACAACCGCTAGCTTCAGCCCGGCATGGCGGCTTTGCTCCAGCAATGTCCGCAACCCTGGAAACACCTTCGCTGCCCGATGTCGCCGAATATCAGCCATGGCCGTTTTATTAAAGTCGCGGACAAGCCGGACCGCTTCATTCCACGGTACACCAGTATTATAAAGCTGCCAAGCCAGTACCCCCGTACTTTCGTCCACCGTCCCCATGGCCAGCGGGCCAGAAGGGTCGTAACCGATCACACGTCCCTCCTGATCGTGAACAGTACCTAGAACGGTACCTTTTTCTACCGTAAAACCGGCACCTGCCACGGTAAGATGCTGCTCCATCATATCCAGTATAGAACGAGCCCAGGGGCCCCACAACTGAATAAAATCCAGCAACGTTCCATCTTTATCTAATAAAATACCACGGCATGGGTACCGCTCCCCCTGCACGATCAGCTCAGACATGCAGCACACCTCCTTTACTGATTCTTAGCAGCCACATCCACACTCTCCTTCATCCAGTCCTGTAAAGCCGTTACCGTCTGATTCCATTGCTCGGCAGCGCTAATTTTTGCAGGATTATCCCCTTTTTGGACACCATAACTGCCGAATTGGGCATGATTTCCCCCTTCGACTGTAAAATACAGCGTGTTGGCTGGTAAATAAGTTCTTCCACTTTGGACATTTTCCATCTGGATGACTCCATCATCACTTCCCAGTAGAGAAATAACGGGCAGATTTTTATCCTTTAAATTACCCTTGTTATCCGGGTAGGAGGCGAGGAAAAATACACCTTTGACCTGATCAGGATGTGCAGCTGCATATCGGGCCGCCATCACACCGCCTAACGAATGGCCTCCAATAACAAACGCTTCTTTCGGATATGCCTTTAGCACTTCATTCGCTAAATCCGGGGAGATCAATGCAAGGTTCAGTGGCATTTTTGCAATGATCACATGATGACCCTTTTCCGCCAGACGGCGTGCCAACGGCGCATAACTTTCGGGCTTCACCAACGCCCCTGGATACAAAATGACTCCGGCTCCGCTTCTTTTTACAGGCTCAAAACCAACCCAATGTTCTTGTTCATTTACTTTCACAGCATCCGCTACTTCGGCTAATGCAGCAGCAGCCGTCTCGTCAGGCTGATAAGGCGTAAATACCTTCCATGCCCCCCACCCTGCGATCAGTACAATGACAATCAGGATGCCTAAGAGAATTTTCCATATTTTCCGAGGACCACGTGTCCCATATGAATTGTATGATCTTCTTGTTCTTCTTCTCATTGTAAAAGTTCCTTTCGCCTTTTGTACCTCGAAATTCGTAATTTGAATATAAAATGTGTCGCTGTATTCATCAGCGTAACTATAGCCTTGTTAGGGTAACATCGTTGTACATACAGGGTCAAATCAGCATACATTTCCAGGTATTAGCCCATCTTTCTCCGGTGTTCAAGCATTCGCCACATAATAAGGACATGGTAGCGCTTACTATTGTGAAAAAAATCACAATGATAAGGTCCAGAGTATCGTACCTTGTTCCTTGTAAAGAATTATTTTTTAAATAGTTTAGTCGGCAGAAGCCGTTCGGAGGGAAACACATGACGACAAGCCATGATGTACAAGGGGAAAGCTTCTTTCTCAATCTGCGATTTCTGTTGATCATATGCGTATTTGCAGGAAATGCTCTGGAGCCTCTAGTCGGTTCACTTCATATTGCCCAACAATGGTTCAGCTGGATATTCATGTTCCATATGCCGTTGTTTGTACTCGTTACAGGCTACTTTGCCAAATCATCTTTGACCGGACCCGCAGGCCAAAAAGTTCTGCTTCAGATCGGTATGCAATATCTTATTTTTCAATCGCTCTATTCGATCTTGGATGTTGCACTCTTCCACGTTCCCCATATCCATCATTCGTTCTTTGCTCCTTATCTGCTCCTCTGGTTCCTTGCTAGCCATATCTGTTGGAGACTGCTGATGCTGACTTTTCAGAAAATACCACCTGTCCTCCAATTGGGTATATCCGTGCTGCTGGGTATCCTTGTCGGGTATCTCCCTGTGGATGGTATATGGCTGAGCGTATGCAGAACCTTTGTTTATTTGCCTTACTTTGTAGCAGGTTATCATTTGAATTATGCGGACGTTCGACGGTTCTTCACAACACCAGTCCGCATAATCGCTGGCATTGTATCTCTTCTGCTTATGGTACTGGCGGGAACGTCGTATTTCGGCATCCCGGCAGGCTGGCTGTATGGCAATATGACTTATGGTGAATTGGGCCATACCGAATGGTACGCAGGAATTTACCGCATCGGCATTTATGGAGTTCAATGGATAGCATCGATGGCGTTTCTAAGCTTTGTTCCGACCGTGACAGGACGTATAACCGAGATGGGAAGACGGACACTATATGTCTTTTTACTCCATGGCTTGATCGTCCGTACCGTCGTTGCAAAGGGAGTCTACGAATATATAGATACTCCAGTGGAAGTCATGTTGATTGTAGTGTGTGCTGCAGGTCTGTGCTGTATGTTGACCATGCCTTGGGTTCGAACTGCAACAAGACCTCTGATTGAGCCACAGGTAGAGTGGATGCTAAAGCCAGCTCCTTATCCTTTTAGACGGTCCGCGTAATCTTTTTATCCCTTTTTTATTTAACATTGAACACGCGACAACCCACTTACAGACGAACATGTAAGCGAGTCTACCCTCTCTTTACTCCACTTAGAGCCTGTTTCATACAGGCGTGATGTGGTAAGTAAAGGATGCGCGCAACAAAAAACAACTTTTTTATTAAGGAGTGATTTGTAATGGCACGTAATCAAAATCAGGAGAAAATGAGTCGCGAAGAAGCAGGTCGTATGGGTGGAGAAGCTACTTCCAAGAAGCACAATAAGGAATTTTATCAGGAGATTGGTAAAAAAGGCGGGGAAGCAACCGCAAACTCTCATGATAAAGAATTTTATCAGGAAATCGGCAAAAAGGGCGGCGATGCTACAGCTGAGTCGCATGACAAAAATTTCTACAGAGACATCGGTCGTAAAGGCGGCAGAAATTAAGGTGTAGTGTCATATTCCGCCCTCCTTTAACATAAAAACAAGCCTGAGCCCATCCGCTTTATTGAGGAATGGGCTCTTTCATATTTTACCTGATACGCAAACCTATCAGTATACATATTTCTAATAGAATCACATTCTAACCTCTTCTAAATGCAATATATAGACAAATAAAACTGGTTATATCTATATATTGTTGATTACAGAACACTTCTTGTACTTTTTCAAAATCTTCATATATGTAGAAAAAAGCTCACATCTATGATAGACTCTTTAGAAAACATCTGCGCTATCACGGCGTCCATTGAACGCCATACTATTTTTATACTTTGGGGGGAAACCAGCATCATGACAGCTAAGACGAAAATGCGTTCCGATATGATTAAAAAAGGCTTTGACCGCGCTCCTCACCGCAGCTTGCTGCGCGCAGCGGGTGTCAAGGAAGAAGATTTTGACAAACCGTTTATTGCGGTATGCAACTCGTATATTGATATCGTACCGGGCCACGTCCATTTGCAGGAATTTGGCAAAATTGTCAAGCAAGCCATTCGTGAGGCAGGCGGTGTACCTTTCGAGTTTAACACCATCGGTGTAGATGACGGCATTGCCATGGGGCACATCGGTATGCGTTATTCTCTGCCGAGCCGTGAAATTATAGCTGACTCTCTGGAAACTGTCGTTTCCGCTCACTGGTTTGACGGCATGGTTTGTATTCCTAACTGTGATAAAATTACCCCTGGCATGATGATGGGCGCATTGCGCGTTAACATTCCAACTATTTTCGTCAGCGGCGGTCCTATGAAAGCTGGTAAAGACAAGAACGGACGCTCTATTTCCCTGACCTCCGTCTTTGAAGGCGTAGGTGCATATCAGGCTGGTAAAATCGACGATCAAAGCTTGCTTGAATTAGAACAATATGGCTGTCCGACATGTGGCTCCTGTTCAGGGATGTTCACAGCGAATTCCATGAACTGTCTCGCAGAAGCGATGGGTCTGGCTATGCCAGGTAACGGCACCATTCTCGCAGTAGCAGAAGAACGTAAAGAATTCGTTAAACAATCTGCACGCCAATTGATGGAATTGATTAAGCTGGATCTTAAACCACGTGATATCGTGACTAAAGAAGCTATTGATAATGCATTTGCATTGGATATGGCAATGGGCGGTTCCACGAATACCGTATTGCATACATTGGCACTTGCCCATGAAGCAGAAGTTGACTACCCTATCGAACGTATTAATGAAGTCGCAAACCGCGTACCTCATTTGTCCAAATTGGCACCTGCTTCCGACTATCATATTGAGGATGTTCATAATGCAGGCGGCGTAAGCGCAGTGCTGAATGAATTGTTGAAGAAACCGGGCGCACTGCATGGTGACTGTATTACTGTAACCGGAAAAACCATTCGTGAAAATGTAGAGGGTCAGGAAATTCTGGACACTAACGTTATCCATAAACTGGACAACCCGTATTCCGAACGTGGCGGTCTGGCTGTATTATTCGGTAATCTGGCACCGCAAGGCTCCATTATCAAAGTCGGTGCAGTTGATCCTTCGGTTGGTGGTTATCACAAAGGTCCTGCTATCTGCTTTGATTCACAGGAAGATGCACTGGCAGGTATCGCCAACGGTAAAATTAATGAAGGACACGTTGTTGTTATCCGTTATGAAGGTCCAAAGGGCGGACCTGGTATGCCTGAAATGCTCGCTCCAACTTCACAAATCGTGGGCATGGGGCTTGGTGCCAAGGTAGGTCTGATTACAGACGGACGCTTCTCAGGTGCTTCCCGTGGTATCTCCATCGGTCATATTTCCCCCGAAGCCGCAGAAGGGGGACCTATCGCTTTTGTTGAGGACGGCGATATCATTGAGCTGGACTTGAACAATCGTAAGATTGAGCTCCACATTACGGACGAAGAATTCGAACGTCGTCGCGCCAACTGGAAAGGCTTTGAGCCGAAGGTGAAAACGGGTTACCTGGCGCGTTATTCCAAGCTGGTGACGAACGCAAGTAACGGCGGAATTATGAAAATCTAAAGCTTTGCTAAGATATGCTTTATGAACGGCTAAAAAGCCTCCCGACCCCTAACAAAGGATCGAGAGGCTTTTTTTATTAGGTCAATTGCTTGATCCTGTATCCGCTGCTTGTGAAGCCCTGACTGATGTCTGAACAGGATTAGCCTCTTCGGTCATTTCGCTGTTGAGTATATGGACATCATCTCTCTGAGCTGTTTGCTCAAGAGCTTCGTCTGAGCAGTGTAAGTCTCCCTGATGAAAACGGTCAAACAAGGTATCCATTGGCATCACGATCAGTTTCGGTACCATTACATCTTTTTTTTCACTCAACTGTTCTGAACCCAAAGGATGGATGACACTAAATAAAAGCTTTAAATATACGGTGGACACATGCTTGAACAGTCCTTGGGGAAGCTCCCGAACTTGAAATCCCAACTTCTCTGGTCCCCGATGAATCATACTTACTGCATAGATCGCCTTTACACCATTCATTCCAGAATCATGTACAATCCGTTGGGCAAGATCAGGAAGCTGTCTTTTCACAATCCGAATCAATTGAATAGCTAGATGTACCATCGACTTTGCCGTCGAACCCAATTGAAACAACATTTTATTATCAAAATGAAGCTCGATTACCGGGTCCCCTTTTTCTAGCCACCTGCCGTTCTCCAAATTTATATTTGGCCCATGATAGATACGGCGACGATAATAAAAGATCGTATCCTCCTTGCTTACGGGACGAAGACGGAACAAAGCGTGGAATAACCGCTCGTACTGTAGCCATCCGAATACCAGCGTTCTTTTAAACCAGCCCGTACTGGACATCTCGGAGGCAGTGGGTTTATTGACAGACTGACGGCAAAACAATGTATCCACCCGTACGCTACGTAATTGCCGTTCTTGCGCGACCATCAGTAGCTTCTCCAGCGCGATTAGCATATTCTGTGGCGCTTCTACGTCTGCCCCCAATGTCGTACCACAATCATGGAGCAGCATCACCTCGCCACCCCTCAGCTTTTTGAGCATTCTCTCCGCTAATTGTTTCGCTCCGATGCTGGCCTTCCAGTCCCCGAACATGGAAGACCATAATACGATTCGACGACCATTGGTTTTGGAAATATCAAAAAAATTCACAATCCCCCAAGGCGGACGATAAAAGGTCGTTCCTTCGCCAGTTACTCGACGGATAACTGACTCTGTCTGGGCAATTTGTCTTCTGACGGTAACAGGCCGCATCAGCCAATTCGATTTGTGCACATAATTATGAATACCGATCAGATGACCTTCATCATGCATGCGTTTCAGAAGCTCAGGGTGTTTTTCCGCATTCATCCCTACAACAAAAAAAGTAGCCTTGGCATCAAAACGCTTTAGTAAATCAAGCAACTGTGATGTATACACTGGATCAGGACCATCATCAAAGGTGAGCGCATATTCTTGCTCACTTTTGCCGCGCCGGAACACCCGGAACCCAAATATACGACTAACCAGCGCCGGAACAAAAGCATAAAAAGTTGAAATGTAAAACATCCATAACAGCAAAGTCTGCACGTTTTATCCCCACTTTTCTATTCTGAACTCCCAAGCAGGCTTCCTGAGGAAAACTCACTTACTTATATGTTAGCATAAAGACGTAAGCATGCCGAGATTTCACTATTGTATATGGTCAGCATTGAGGTCCAATTTAGTGTACAATAAGTAAAAATCTTAAAGGAGTCGTTGTATACATATGCTTCCATTGTACAAAAAATATTGGCGTACCGTTTTTGATATCGGACTGATCGTATTAACCGTGTATTTAATTATGTTCGTATCCAGCAAACTGTACCAGCTGGCGGCACCTGTGTTCCTTTCGTTCGTCGTGTTCTGGTGCATTGAACCTGCCGCTCGTTATTTTCATCGCAAGGGAATGAAGAAGCCCTTCGCCTCTGCGCTCTCCGTATTGCTGTTTATCATCCTTTTACTTGCTATTTTTTTCGGATTGGGCCTGATTCTGGTTACGCAATTTACCAAAGTCGCGCAAAACCTCCCACATTATACGCAGATTATCCAAACGGAATTCACGCGGTATCTTCATCTTTCTCAAGATAAAATTGCTGCTTTACCTCCGGGTGTTACCGAACGTGTAAATGATTATTTTGCGACTGCCACCACCATTGCTACGAAATGGGCACAGCTAGGGTTATCCTTTTTCATACAATTCCTCAGCTCTTTCACTGTTTTTATGGGCAACTTTGCGGTTGCGATCATTTTAGCGTTCTTTTTAAGTATGGAAATTAATCTTTGGAAGGGAATTGCCCGTAGTAAAACACCCAAGACACTAAAAACGGCTTACCTTTTTCTGAAAAATCACGTACTTAAAGCTATCTCCGCTTTTCTCAAGGCTCAAGCTTTACTGGTAGGGATTACCTTTGTTCTCGTATTTATAGGTTTACTCATTTTGCAAGTGGATAATGCCCTCTCATTGGCGCTCGTGGCAGCTTTGTTTGATATCCTGCCCTTGTTGGGTGTGCCTGTTATTTTTATTCCGTGGGCAGTGTATCTGTTCATCACAGGCAATACCGGCCTGGCTGTAGGCCTGCTCATTGTCATGGCTGTCACGGTGATCGTCCGCCAGCTGGCAGAGCCTAAAATCACTGGTAATTCCATCGGTGTTTCATCTGCCTATCTGATGCTTTCCTTTGCCATTATATCGTTGTCCATCTTTGGACTGGCCGGATTAATCCTGTCTCCCATTCTGATCATTTTGCTCAAGGAATTGTGGCAGCAAGGCTATCTGCAGAAATGGATTCGGTTTCCGACAGAGGAATTTGACGAGCCTCCGTTTATCGTTAAAATCCAGGAGGAAGATCGTGAAGCTACCCGTGGAACTCAGGAGGATTGAGCTAACAGATCCATTACTTGACCAAACAGTGCTGTAGCTTGATTTGCAGAATGTGTTGAAGCATTTTGTACAAGGACGGCGACCGCATAACGAGGCCGCTCTATCGGACCATACCCTATAAACCACTGGTGATTGATAGGGTGACCGTTCTTCAAGGCTTGGGCCGTACCTGATTTGCCGGCCAGATTCCATGAATTACTACGCAAGGAGGCACCCGTCCCCTGTGTCACAACCTTTTCCATTGCTTCACGAAGCATGCGAGCCGTCGATGTGTGAATCAAGCGGCTACCCTCGGGTGAAGGTGCAGCATGAGTAGGTAGTTCCAGGAAGGGGCTACCGTCTGCGTAGCTAATGCGTTTGACAATGCGTGGTGCATGTACTTGACCATCGTGCAGCAAGGTGACGATGAGATTAGCAGCTTGGAGAGGCGTTACCAGCACATCGCGCTGACCGATAGCTGTCTGTACACGTACGCCCGGATCAGACGCGTTCGTATGGGAGCCGAATACGGCTCCCTTTTCTTCGTGATCCAGCGGTCTGAATTGAGGTAGCCCTGCAAGATTCCGCTCCTGCCAGCCCACAGTTCGGCCCAATCCCAGTGCAGAGGCTGTGGCCTGAATTTGCTCAGGCTTGAGCCGTTCACCGAGATGAGCGAACACACTATTACAGGATACGGCAAGCCCTTCCTCCAGGTTCAGGGTACCGTGTCCTTCTTTTTTCCAGCAAGCCAAACCGTACTTGCCATAAGTTCCATGACAATGGAATTGTTCCTGCGGTTGGACAACACCTGATTCAAGTGCAGCAGCAGCCGTAACCAACTTAAAAATGGAACCAGGCGTTATCGCCTTAAGTGCACGATTAGACCAGTCTGTTTTTTTCTGGGGATCAACATGACCGGGATTATAAAAAGGGCGAGAAACCATCGCCAGTACATCCGCGTTGCCTGCATCGAGCACTACCACCGCCCCTTCTGCCAAATGACTAGATTCCGTCAGCTTTTCAATCTGTTCCTGTATAGGTAGATCAATTGTAGTCTGTACCTGTAATGGATAGTGACCATTGGATGGAGCACTGACACGCAGCGGTACATGAGTCAATGGACGACGCTGCGCATCTACAAATCGGGAGACGAACGTTTCACCGACGCCGCTCAGCAGCGGCTCCAACGTTCTTTCAAGCCCGGCTGCCCCCATCGGCAGTTCACTCGCTCGGTCGGCACGTTCATACAGAAAGCCAAGCCATTGCCTGCCATTGGGCAAATCCCTGTAACGTTTCGCATAAGGTACAAGCTCGATAAGCGAAGGGGCTAGCTTCAGCAGCTTGCCTGCTTCATGCGGATTGATTTGTACGGGCTCTCCGCCCCCATCACGCCATATGAGCGGGGATTGCAGTCCTTTCCATCGTGTCAGTAGTTGCTTCTTGTTCGTACGCAGTAGCTTAGCCAGTTCTTCGCCATGTATAGCCGCTTTGCCATCTACATCGGGAAAAAGCACTGGCGCCCATACGACTCCGCCAGTCAAGGGTTGCCCATGCCGGTCCGTAAACTGTCCACGTCCAGAGTCGATAGAAATGCCCTCCTGTCGCTGACGTGCTGACATTTCCTTAAGCGAATGCCCTCCATAAACAGACATATGAATGCCCGCTGTCCCCTGAATCCAAGCCAGTCGGAATAATAAAATCAGCAGTAGCGCCATCACCCCCAAGGCCATATATGCAATTCGACGTTTTCGTATGAAACTGCTACCACGCCTCGGCACATCCATCCTTCTTTCATCATTTTTCCAGTAGTATGTCCTGTAGTTGAAAAAGAAAACCCACTCAACTTTTAACGTGAATGGGTTTCCGAATTTAATAAAAGACCGTAATAAAAATAGTAATGGCCAGCACAACCCAAGCTACCTTTGTGTTTGTATTCATCTTTTGCTTTCCTTCGTGAGGGATTTTTAAGCACATCCACTAATAAAAAGTACAAACCCACGGAAATCAGTGACATTCCTGATTCCCATGGGTTTGTTATATCTACACCGTAAACCGCGAAAGCTGTTCCTTCAAATTCACCGATACTCCTTCCAGCTTATCCGACAAACCTACCAGTTGATTACCGATATTGGCCTGCTCAGTGCTGAGCGAAGCGACTTCCTGCGAAGTAGCCGAGGATTGCTCGGCCACCGCACTTACATTGGTCATTGCCTCGGACAAAGTGGTCTGCGATTCACTCAGATGATGAATGGAGGCGGTGACCGTTCCCAATCGTAGCGCGAACTCTCCCATTTGCTGCTGCACCGATTGGAAAATGTCCGTTGTTTCCTGCACGGCTCCCATCTGTTCCCGGAACAGCGGATACACCTCAGATAATGCCTGTACCGTTTCATTCATTTCATTGACGATGTTGTTAGTAATGCCTGTAGCCGTACGAATAGCTTGACGTGATTGTTCAGCCAACTGCCGAACCTCATTAGCTACCACCATAAAACCACGCCCCGCCGTCCCCGCTCGTGCCGCTTCAATCGTCGCATTCAGTGATAGAATATTCGTTTGTTTCGCAATATCCTGTAGTACGTCCAGCACCTTAAATACATCCGAAGTTGTCTGCTTCAGTTCATCTACTTTGCCCACCAGAGCATGCGTAGTTTCTTCCGTAACCCGAGTCTTGCCCAATAGATTTCTCAGCTGAATGGTCCCTTTTTCACTGGATTGTTCAACTTCTTGTGCGACCAGACTCATTTCATAATTGGAAGCCATCACCGTGTCCATTTGCTCAGATATATTCCCGGTTAGTCCGCTGCCACGTTCAGCCTCTGTTGCCAAACTGGCGGCGCCATGAGCAATCTCTTCTGTTGCTGCTGCAATTTCTTTGGCTGAAATGGCTGTCTTCTTCGAGGCATCGCCTAATTCTGTCGCTGTATTCAGAACTTCCTGAGCTGAGGCATTCGTCTGTTGTACCAGCAATGTAATTTGCTCCATCATCATATCAAAGCTTTCTGACAACTGCCCAATTTCATCCTGAGTCTTATAGTTCGTTCGAATTTGCAAGTTGCCTTTGGCGCCTTCGACCATTAAATCCTTCAGATGTGTCAATGGACGAGCCACGAGGCGAACGATCCACAGGCCAATGAACAATGCAATGAGTGCAGCCACTGCAGCAAATATCCAGGTTGTGGTTAGAATCCCCTTAGCGTCTCTCACCAGCTCAGATACAGGTACTACACCCACGAGAATCCACTTGGAAGTTCCCAGCGTATTATGAACCGCAAGCACACTTTGCTTTTTGCCGTCTGCTTCCTGCTCCATAATTTGATTTCCTTCGATTCCTTCAAGCTTGGAAACGTAATCCAGCTTTGTCTTCCCTCCTGTCAAGCTCTCATTGTTAGAGCCTACAAACTCACCCTTGTCTGTCACAAGGCTAATCATACTGCCTGAGCCCAAATTAATACCTTTTAACTCGTCCTCCACCGCACTGGACTTTAAATCCATAACCAGAACATAAGTCCCTCCCAACCCGGACATGCTGTTCATGGAGCGTGCCAGACGAAAGGTCTTGCTACCATTGTCATTCACCTGCGTAGGTAGCCAAACCATTCCCTTGTTTTTCAAAATATCCTTAAACCACGCTTCCTGCCGTACATCCTTTTGAGTTCCGGTGCCCATAGCAGCTAAATTGGTTTCTTCCGGGTACAAGTACATTGAATCAATCGCTTTATTCGTAAAAGCAAGATTCGTTAGCTTCTTATTCACTTCGCCCATAGCAACAAAAGATGCAAAGGGATTTTTATCTTGCTTTACTGCCTTTTGCAACTGATCACTTAATTCAGTATCGAAAAATACCTGTGTCGATGTGTCTTGAAAGCGCTCTAGAATAATATCAAGCTTTTCTGAAGTTTGCTGGACGGTCTGCTGATAAGCCGTAGCTGCATTTTGCTCAATCGTACTTTTAGCCTTGTAGTATGAGAGCATCCCCAAGCTAACCACAAATAACATAATTGCCGCAAAAAAGATCAGAAACAACTTCATTCCAACCGAACGTATCGGATTATAATTTTTGACCAAATGCATGAAATCTTTACTGTACCTTTCCGGCTTAAGTAAACGCTTTAAATTGTGTGTACCTTTACGAGTCGCTTTAGCTACCCAGGGGGCAACCTTCGAAGACACCGCACCCGTTTGTTCCCCTTTTTCCATGGTCACTTTACTGCCTTTCAAACCCTGCATTTGATCCGTTTTCTTGGGTTGCCTTTTTACTGTATTCCCCTCTTTTTTCCGTAAACCCATTCCTCTCACCTACCACCATATAATTAGTTTCTAATTCCACGTTATCCATTATGTATCTATTATCTATATAACTTCTATCGGAACTATTCGACAAGGAATGTAGCTTTCCTTTGAGTATCAACTAAATTTTGTGAAACTTTTTTCCTATAAAACTATTCAAAAAAAAGCCTCTCCAACCGATAGGAGAGGCTTTTGAATCTTTTAACCTGTGACTTAAGGCTTATTTACTTCTTTTTACGCATCATATCAAAATACGATACGGGTTGATCTACCTTCATTCTAATCCGTTGAAGCGGGTGACGAGCAGCATCCAATTCGTTGCCTTCTTCATCCCAGATCGTTCCGACCGTTTGTTTAAAGAATGTTCCGTTCGGGCCGAAAAATTCAATTTCATGACCGGGTTTAAAATGGTTCCGTTGTTGAATAGTTGCGATGCCACTTGCGGCATCGTAGTCCATAACCAGTCCAGCAAAATCATAAGGGACTGCTTTTTCTTCCGGCTCATAAATATGATCCTCATGATCCGGTGTATCGTAGAAAAATCCTGTATTCAGCGGGCGATTGGCTGCCTTGTTAATTTCTTCAATCCATTCTGGTTTGAGCACATAATTTTCAGGATCAGCCATATAGGAATCAATCGCTTGACGATAGACATTCACGACCGTAGCCACATAGTGGATAGACTTCATACGTCCCTCTACTTTAAAACTGTCTACACCTACATCAATCAGATCAGGGACATTTTCAATCATACACAGATCCTTGGAACCCATAGAAAAAGCATTATCGCTCTCTTCAAACAGTGGAAGCTGGTTAACACCGAGTTGGAACTGTTTCAGTGCATTGCTGTCCTGTGCCTCTTCCTCAGATATCCAAACTTCACCTGGGCGTGCATCCTCAAACAAATCGTATTTCCAGCGGCAAGACTGACAACATCCCCCACGATTGGAATCACGGTCTGTAAAGTGATTGGACAACACGCAGCGGCCGGAAAATGAAGAGCACATCGCACCATGGACAAAAGCTTCGATTTCGATGTCCACATGCTTTTTAATTTCTTCGATTTCCTCTAGACTGGTCTCACGACCCAGTACCACACGCGGTAGTCCCTCGTTTTTCCAAAACTTTACCGCTTGCCAGTTCAGCGTGGACTGCTGTGTACTCAAATGCACTTCCAATCCAGGAACAGCACGCAATGCCACGGATACAATAGCCGGGTCAGCGACAATAACGGCATGAATTCCTGCCTCGTACAGATTGCGCAAGTATTCCTCGATTCCGGCAATATCTTCATTGTGGGCATAGATATTGGTGGCCACAAGCACCTTAGCACCGTACTTGTTGGCAAATTCTACACCTTCGCGCATTTCTTCAAAACTGAAATTATCGGCGTTAGAACGCAGACCATATTTTTGTCCACCAATATATACAGCATCCGCGCCATAGTGAACGGCAAACTTCAGCTTTTCCAGATTTCCGGCAGGAGCCAACAGCTCCGGCTTATCCAGACGATTCCGTTTACCTATATATTTTCTCGTTTTGGTTATCGTCCCCATGACGTTCCCCCCTCTGTGAATTCAATTCATTTTAAAATTAATAAACCTGCTCTTTATAGAAAAATCCGAAGGAAAGTTCCCGTTCTGGATCTTGAAGACGGCGAACTTCATCCAGCCAGCTTTCATCATAAGCATAAGCATCCGGGTCAGCTGTATAACTATCTATTGCTTTACGATAAGCACGAACAACCGCCTCATTGTAAGCCGTAGGTTTCAATAAGCCCTCGATCTTAAAGCTATGCACGCCGGCCTCCATTAGAATATGCAGGTCCTCCATGATGCAAAAATCATCTGAACTCATAATATGTGTCCCATTAATATCCTCGTAGATGGGGAACTTTTCTTCCTTCCGCTCTGCTTCAATCAGAAACAAGCCGCGCCCTCTGCCCAAATCGCCTTCTACATTACGTCCCTGATGCAGCATATAACTTTGAACAAGCTTACGCTTGGAATGATAAATATTGGTCATACCATGTACCTGAACCTGTGCTTCTATGTTCAACTTTGGTATCATTTCGGTAATTTCATCCATACTGAGCTCACGAGCCAAAATGACCCGGGAAGCCCCTTTTTCACCCCAATAGTTGGCGGTTGCAAAGTTGGTGGAGATCATCTCACCGTTCCAGAACAGCTTAAGATGCGGAGCATACTCCTTCACGGCCATGAGCACTGCGGGATCATTAAACTCAATGGCATCAATGCCGCATCCAGCTAGGGTCTGCACATATTCGGGAAGGAGCGGCAATAACTCGTTCGTCATCAAATTCGTCATGGATACATATACCTGTGCCGTATGCTTGCGTGCCTCTTCCACCACTTCACGGATTTGGTCAGGGGTAAAATGTCCCGGCAGCCGCATTCCAAAGCGGTCATCTCCAATAAGTAATGCAGTAGCTCCAGCCTCCAGCATATGGCGGGCATCCTCCGGAGAGCTGGCAGTTGCCAGTAGTTCGGGTTTGTAAGCCATAGGCTCACCTCCTAATTTGTCTTACGGTTACTTACCTGAATATTATGCAAATGTTCTTTATACGTTTTGGCAAACAAATGTTCATGTGTCCCATCTTTTTTGGTCACATAAAATAAATAATCTGTAGCTTCTGGCTGTAAAGCCGCTATCACTGAGTTTAGACTGGGACTTGCAATCGGCCCTGGCGGAAGTCCCAGATGCAAATACGTATTATAAGGGCTTTCCACAGCCAAATCCTTGTAATACAGCCGTTCTTTTTGCTTGTCCAGCATATATTGAACCGTAGCATCAATTTCCAGCTTCTTACCCTGTTTGAGCCGGTTATAAATGACGCCAGCTACTACTGACCGCTCATCTTCCACAACCACTTCGCGCTCTACGAGAGAAGCAACTGTCAGCAGTTGATGCAGCGTTTCATCCCGCTGTTTCAGCTTGGCATCCAAATCGGAAACAGTCTCCAGCCGCTTTTGTGTCTGTTCTAGCATCACCTGTATAATATCTTTGGCCGTACTGCCCTTTTTCAGCTCATAGGTTTCCGGAAAAAGATAGCCCTCCAGCGCATAGCGAAGCCCCGCCTGCTTTGGAATGTCCCGCACTAGCGCGACGTCAAAAGCGGACGGATCGTTGGCCAGCTGCAAAAATTGCTGCCGATCTGCCAATCCTTCCTTTTGCAGCTTATCAGCCATCTGTCTAATCGTAAAACCTTCCGGGATTGTAAACCGAATCATTTCCTCTTTGACAACATCTCCGGCCGATAACTTAGTAATCAACTGATCAAAGGTTGCGCCAGGCTGCGCCTCATATTTTCCGGCCTGAAATGCGCTTCCTTGCTGTTTGAATTTCACATAAGCCTTAAACACGAACGCATTACGTATAAGTCCCTTCTGCTCCAGCGTATCTGCAATTGCCGATGTTCCTGTTCCCTGCACCACCGTAAAAGCAACGGGTTGTGTTTGGGGCTGAACAGGCTGCATGGCATTCCAAATATAGAGGGTTGCCCCTCCTGCTATAATGATAAGCAGTAGAAACAACGTAAACATCCTCGTCCTTCGCTTCACATCCACCCAACTCCTTCACAGCCAAAAAGGGCGGACTGGTCCGCCCTTTCAGGTTTGATCTCATCGCTATCCAGACTTATAGTTCTTCCGGCAACGTACATTCATCGTACAGTTCGGAAATATCTTCCCACTCATCATCATCTTCAATGGTGGTGATGGAGATTTCGCCGTCTGTGGATGAGCTTACATGGTATAGTTCATGTTCGCCAACAGCAGCCCCAGGTCTACGCAATACAGCGTACCGTTGTTCACCTACCTTGAACTCTGCTTCCAATTCCATGCGAATTGCATGGCCCTGTTCATCCTGTAACTCTACATCGCCGTCGAACGTTTCCTTCAAATCAGAGGTCCAACTCAGGTCTTCACGTGAATAGCTCGTCATTTCCCGTCTTCCTCTTCTTCTACAAATGTATTAAAGGTCTCTTCGACGATTTCCCATTCGGCATCGTCTTGGATCACAAACAATTTAATATCATCGCCTTCTTCCTCGTAACGGAAGGCGTACACATCGGACTCATCAGCTTCAGGGTCCACTGGCGCAACCATCATGTACTTCGCTTCGGAACCATCTACCTCAAACTTCATAATGACCTCGAACTCTTCCTCGTTGCCCTCGTCATCGGCAATATAAATAATTTCCGGCTCTTCTTCCATACCCACTTGATTTTCAGCCATTACGAAATCCCCCTCACCTTGTACTGTGTGCGTCCAAATAGTTTTGCAAGATCAGGCTTGCGGCCAGTTTATCTACCACCTGCTTGCGTTTTTTTCGGCTGACGTCGGCCTCCAGAAGCGCACGCTCCGCCGAACGCGTCGTCAGCCGTTCATCCCAAAGGTGAACGGGTAAACCCAGTAACTCCTTGAGTCGGTTCGCAAACTCGATGCAAATCTCACCGCGTGGACCCACGGTTCCGTTCATGTTTTTCGGCAAGCCTACAACAACCTCGCCGACCTCATTGTCACGAACCAAATTTGCAATTTTACCGAACTCGCTGTCGTCACCGCGTCGTTCTATGACTTCCAATCCTTGGGCGGTCCAGCCGAAGGCATCACTTACGGCGACCCCAATTCGGCGATCCCCGTAATCCAATCCCATTACTTTCATGCCTGTCTCCTAACGGTGCTTGGCGAGATAGAAACGAACCAATTCTTCAATCAACTCATCGCGCTCTTTTTTACGTACCAGGCTTCTGGCATTATTATGCCGTGGCACATAAGCCGGATCACCGGATAGCAAATAGCCGACGATTTGATTGATCGGATTGTATTCTTTTTCCACCAGCGCATCATATACGGTCAACAAAATCTCCTGAGCAGAAGCTTCCTTCTCATCTGCCTTGACATTAAATTTGACCGTTTTGTCCATGGAATCCATTGTTGACACCTCGCTTCCACAAAACATGTGTACATGTTTATGCCAGCTTATTCTTTTACATCATACCATAAGCAAAGCCCTACAAGGAAATATCTAAGCCCGTTTTTTCCCAAAAATCCGCAAAAATTATCGAACTTTATCCTTGTGAGGCTGCCGACACCAGTTCATGCGCACGTTGAAGTGCTTCGTCCAGCTTGCTGGCATCCTTACCACCGGCTTGCGCCATGTCAGGTCGTCCGCCACCACCGCCACCGCATACGGCAGCAATTTCTTTCACGAGCTTGCCTGCATGAAGTCCAGCCTTGGTATGCTCTGCCGGAACTGCTACGACAAAATTAACTTTGTCGTCCATTGCAGCGCCGAGCACCAGCACAGCAGCCGGAAGCTTCCCTTTCAGTTCATCAGCAATCGCACGCAACGCATCCATGCTGGAAGCCTGCACGCGTGCAGCCAACAGCTGCACCCCGCCTGCTTGCACGACCTGATCGGTCAGCTGGCCTGCCTCAATAACGCTCAGCTTGCTTTGCAGCGATTCATTTTCACGACTGAGGTCTTTAATTTGTTGCTGCAAAGATTCGATACGCTTTGGTACCTCAGACAGCTTGGATTTTACAAGCCCAGCCGACACCTTCAACAGCTCTAATTGACCTTCCATATATTCAAAGCCAAAACGTCCGGTCACCGCTTCAATACGACGTACACCTGATCCAATGCCGCTCTCGCTGACAAGCTTGAACAAGCCAATTTGCGAAGTATTGCTGACATGACAGCCACCGCATAGTTCAATGCTATAATCGCCTACCTTAACGACCCGTACGATATCTCCATACTTTTCACCGAAAAGCGCCATTGCTCCGAGAGCCTTAGCTTCATCAATCGGTTTCAGTTCAATATTAACGTCCAGTTGGCTCCAGATGGCACGGTTTACACGCAGTTCAATATCCGCCAGCTCTTCTGGTGTAATGCTTCCAAAATGGGAGAAGTCAAAACGCAGACGCCCAGGCTCTACCAAAGAACCCGCCTGATTGACATGGTCACCCAGCAC
The DNA here is from genome assembly GCF_024213565.1 of Paenibacillus sp. Lou8.1. NCBI lineage: Bacteria > Bacillati > Bacillota > Bacilli > Caryophanales > Paenibacillaceae > Paenibacillus > Paenibacillus sp. Lou8.1. Next base: position 50,471 of record NZ_JANAVN010000011.1, on the reverse strand, counting down.
TTCTTTAAGCGCTTTGTGAAGCAAATGCGTAGCCGTATGGTTTTTCTCAATTTCTCCACGTGAAGCTTGATCTACTTCTGCTTTCACCGTATCGCCAACGTTTAGCTCGCCGGCTTCTACAACAACCTGATGCACATGCTGACCTTGTGGCGCCTTAAACAGCCCTTCGACCTTCGCGGTTACCGTACCTCCACGCAGCAAGCCTTGATCACTGACTTGTCCTCCGCTTTCGGCATAGAAAGGGGTCACATCCAGCACGACCTGACAAGACTGCCCTTCACTAACACTGTCCACCAGTGCATCTTCATATACAATCGCCACAATTTTAGACTCAGTTATGAGGTCATTATATCCAACAAATTCACTTTTAACCGCCAGATCGGACAAAGCTCCGCCCTGAATCTTCATGCTGGCGCTATCCTGATGAGCATCACGGGCACGTTTGCGTTGCTCCTGCATCGCTTCATCAAAACCTTCTCGGTCTACTTTCAAGCCTTGCTCGTCCGCATAATCCTCTGTAAGATCGAACGGGAACCCGTACGTATCATACAGTTTGAAGGCATCTGCTCCGCTAATGACATTGCGACCTTCGGCCTTCGCCTGAGCACTGATATCGGACAAAATGGCCAATCCATCTGTCAGTGTTTCATGGAAGCGTTCCTCTTCCGTTTTGATCACTTTGATGATGAAATCACGCTTGTCCACTACCTCAGGGTAATACACACCCATGACATCCCCAACGGTTTCCACCAGCTCAAACATAAATGGACGGTTCATGCCGAGCATTTTTCCATAGCGCACAGCCCGGCGCAGCAAACGGCGGATCACGTAACCCCGTCCTTCATTAGAAGGCAGCACACCGTCACCAATTGCAAAAGCTACGGTGCGGACATGGTCAGCAATAACCTTAAGAGCCACGTCACTGTCCACATTTTCGTTATATTTGACTCCTGCCATCGCCGCTGTTTTTTGGATGAGTGGCTGGAAGATATCCGTATCAAAGTTGGAATCCACATTTTGCAAAATGGATGCAAAACGCTCTAATCCAGCCCCTGTATCAATATTTTTGTTTGGAAGCGGCGTATAGCTGCCGTCTTTGTTATGGTTGAATTGTGAGAATACGAGGTTCCACACTTCCAGATAACGCTCATTTTCTCCCCCTGGATACATTTCAGGGTCCGTCATGTCGCTGCCGTAGGCTTCGCCACGATCATAAAAGATTTCCGTACAAGGTCCACAAGGGCCTTCACCGATATCCCAGAAGTTATCTTCCAGTTTGATGATACGTTCGGCAGGAAGTCCAACTTTTTCGTTCCACAGCTTGTACGCTTCCTCATCCTCAGGATATACAGTTACAGCCAGACGTTCCGGATCAAAACCAATCCATTTCGGGTCCGTCAGAAACTCCCATGCCCATGTAATGACTTCTTCCTTAAAATAGTCACCAATGGAAAAGTTGCCGAGCATTTCGAAAAAAGTATGATGACGGCGCGTTTTACCGACATTCTCAATGTCGTTCGTCCGGATACATTTTTGCGAATTAGCAATACGTGGATTCTCCGGCTTCACACGTCCGTCAAAATAAGGCTTAAGCGGCGCCATACCCGCATTAATCCACAGCAGGGAAGGATCTTTATGTGGAACAAGCGGTGCGCTTGGTTCAATCACATGTCCCTTGCTTTCAAAAAACTCCAGCCATTTGGAGCGGATTTCACTAGCTTTCATATAAGTAGCCTCCTAATTATGGTGTCACTGGTTCCTGGCACAGGCCATAAAAAAACAGAAAAACGCCCCTGAACGGATCAGGGACGATTGTATCGCGGTACCACCCTGGTTAACGCCGTCCCCTCTGTACAAAATGCCCATGCGCAGGCTGCACACCAACATTTGCTTAACGGACGATCGATCGCCTTGTTTTCACTGGTAACGGGAGCATCCCGGCGGGTTCAGCCCGCACTTCGAAATGAGCTTTCCCTACTGGATAAACACATTTAAACATACTCAATTCAGTATATCCGTGTCATTTAGCCGTGTCAACGCGATTTCAGACAAGATACATACGGTGTATGGACAAAATCAGATTGTTTTCCGCTTCACATAATAAGCAAAAAAATGCTGAAGTCCTACCTTTAAAACCGCCATCACGGGAACCGCTAAAATCAAGCCGGTAATTCCCGCAATTTCCCCACCCACTAGCAAAGCGAAAATAATGGCTATCGGATGCAGATGCAACGTTCGTCCCACCACCTGGGGAGAGATAACATTGCTCTCCAACACTTGAATACAGGTGTTAACGACCACGACCAAAAGCACCATTTTTAAGGAGACCGTAGAAGCCATGACTACTGCCGGAGCGGCTCCCAAAAAGGGGCCCAAATACGGAACGATGTTAAAAACCGCAACCACTCCTGCCAACAACAGCGCATAAGGCATGCCAATGAGCATATAGCCGAGATAAGCCATCACTCCAATAATGACGCATACCAGTAATTGTCCCCTGACATAGTTTCCAAGCGCCTGATCAATTTCCTTAAGTACCGTTACAATCGCCTTGCGACGAGAACGCGGGAGGTAAGACACAATCGTCCGCTCGAACACATCAAAATCCTTCAAAATATAAAAAATGAGGAACGGTACAATGAACACATTGAACAGCATGTTGATCATCCCGCCAATGTTATCCATAAAGGTAGAAATCCCTGTTGCCATCCGATTCTCTAGTTGGAAAAACCATTGATTCATACCCGTTCGCACCCCTTGGGGCAAAATGCCGCTATCCATACTCGTCATTAATCCCTGTGCATGTATGGTCAGCTCAGGCAGATGCTCATTCAGCTCATCCAGTTGTTCAATGAACATTGGAATCAGGTTCATCAGAATCACAACAAGACTGGCTAAAAACACAGCATAGATGAGCAGCACAGCTACGCTTCGAGGCACCTTGCGACCGCCTAGCATACTGACAACGGGATTAAGTACATAGGAGATGATCATCGCTACCGCAAACGGAGCAATGATTGTTTTCAGAAATTCATACAAATGCAAAAACAAAGGTCGCAGCAGCCAGATAAAATATAGAATGACAAGTCCCAGCAGCGTCCATATTCCGTACCGGAACAGTCTACTTTTCGTTAATTGCTCCATTTCGTGCCCCCTTACCGGACTAGCCTCCTTTAAGTATATGCCTGTACCTCTACTTTAATCCTTCCCGCAAGTCTGGATTACCCTATAGATTACTATTGTAAAAAAATGATGAAAACGGATGAAAACAATTAACAAAGTCATTCCATCTGACGATATAAGTACAAAGCACTACTTTAAGCTTTCACATTTCTGAAACATCGGGGGGTCGTTACATGAACTTAAAAATCAAGCTTATTCTCCTTTTTACTTGTATTGTTATCGTTGCAGCTGGGCCATTGTCGATCATTAGCATGACAAGCGTTAAAAATCAGGCCAACCATGATATCCAAGAGCTTATGAACAGCAAAGCCTCCGAAACCGTCAACCAGCTCGACGGATGGATAGGTGGTAACGCCAAAATTATTGAAACATTGGCTGCAGGCCTGGAATCCAGCGATATTTCATCAGATGCCAAAGCCGTATCTCTGAAAGCAGCTTTTCAAAACTATAAAGATCAAAATATTTCCAATATTTATGCAGGCTTTGAAGATGGGTCCTACTGGGATGGATCTGGCTGGTTTGAAGCAGGTTATGATCCTCGCGCTCGACCGTGGTACAAGGATGCCAAAACCAAGGGAGAAATGTATTACTCGTCCCCATACATTGATGCAGGCAGCAAGGACTTCACCATTTCCATTGCTAAGCCTCTTAAGGATTCCAACGATTCTATCACCGGGGTAGTCAGCGAAGACATTATGCTCAACGATATGACAAAAATGATTCAAAGCATAAACCTGAACGGATTGGGCTACGCATTTCTGATTGACCAAAATGGAGCCGTGATCGCGCACCCAGACAACAAGCTGGCTGGCAAAAACCTCAAGGACACCCCCGAGTTGGGCTCATCAACCGCGGACCTGCTGAGCGCAGCTTCGGGAGAAACAGACTATAGCTATAATGGTAGTGACCGTCAGCTTTATTTTAAAAAAATGCCTAGCACAGGCTGGATTGTAGGGTTGTCTATTTCCAAAGATATTGCTTTTCAGGAGTATTACTCCACTCGTAATACGTTGATTATTACGGTTGCTATCATCTTGGTCGTCGCTATGCTGCTGGCAATCTGGGCGGCAAACAACTTTATTAAGCCGATTCGCAGACTCCAAGCGAATGTCAAACGTATAGCTGAAGGTGATATGACCGCTCGTGTAGATGTTAAGGGTAAAGATGAAATTGCCAGCCTGGGAACAGATTTTAATATCATGTCTGATAATCTCTCTCACCTTTTGCGCAAGGTATCAGATACTGCTGGTGATGTCAGCTCAGCTTCCCATGATATGCATCAACACGCCAAAGATACTGGAACCATCGCGTCACAAATCTCCAGTGCAGTTCAGGAGCTTGCCCAAGGAGCGAGCGATCAAGCTGAGGCTGTATATTCCGGCTCTGAGAAGCTGACTCACATGACAGGCTCCATCGACCAGATCGGCGAAAGTGTCAAACGCACCCAAACTGCCGTGTTCGAAACAGATTCTGCCGTGCTTGCAGGGTATGAAACAGCAGAACGTCAAGCGAAACTGGCCGCCGAGTCCAGACAAACGACGACTGCGGCAGGAGAAGCTGTAGATTCGCTCGCGCTGAAAACTCAGGATATTGAGCGGCTGGCCGGGGCCATCCACAATATCGCCGCACAAACAAACCTGCTGGCCCTCAATGCATCTATCGAAGCAGCACGGGCCGGGGAACACGGACGAGGTTTTGCTGTCGTCGCGGGAGAAGTGAGAAAGCTGGCTGAGCAAGCGGGCAGTTCCAGTGACAGTATCATGAGGAAGCTGGAAGAAATTAAAATTGCAGGAGTTCAAAGCGCAGAGGAAATGAAGAAAGCACTTGCTGTAACTGTAGAACAGGAGCATGCTGCCATTGCAACGAGACAGGCGTTTGAATCCATTCGTGGGGCTTCTCAGCATATGCTTGCCCAAATTGAGGACGTTACCGCCGCCGCAGATCATCTCCGTGTGAATGCTGGACATATTTCCGATGTCATTTCCAGCGTTGTCGCTGTTTCTGAACAAAGTGCAGCATCTACAGAGGAAGTGGCTTCTTCTGTACAAGAACAAGGTCATGCCATGAACAATATTGCCGACCTTTCTGCCAAACTCGATTCTCACGCTGATCTTCTATTGGAAGAGGTCAAACGCTTTAAATTGTAAAACTAACCATCTTCATAAATATGGTATACAAAAGAGGGTGCCCCGAACGGCCATATGGCTGTTCGGGGCACCCTCTTCGTTGTTTTTTATCAAGCATTATCCAACCTACTAAGCCGTATGTAGATCACACCTCTTAGTAGCAGCCTGTCCACTTCCGGTGTCAAGCTTAGGAAGAAGCATGAATTTGCGGCAAGTCCTGTTGTGCCATCTCGTCTCCAAAGAATAGGTCGTCCAGCGAACTGAGCGTTCCATCCTCTTCCACTTGGTAGACAGACATTTTTTCACCATTCACCTGAAGTTCGATAAAGCATCCCCAGCAATAAAATTGATGGGAGCCGATTTTGCCGATATCTTTGGAATTACAATTCGGACATCTCAATAAACTCACCCTATCCATTAACAGAATATATGGCTTTTTCCAGACGCTGCTCGCTTAACGGGGGAACCATAACGGCATTTTCCCCGATGGACATATCTTCGGTGCAGGGCAGCCATTTCCGCCCTTCTATAATATCCGATACAAAACCATCGCTGATTTCCAAGCCTATTATGTTATTGCCCATTTCCTGGTCAAAATAAACATCCGAGATGTGCCCGAGCATAAGCCCTTCCTCTGTTAGCACGGATAGATCCTTCAGTTTACCGGGTCCAAGCAAGTACGTATGTTGTATATCATGGGCCTCCGTTTTACGGACAGCCTGCTGATTGCGAATCATGATCGCATCCTCACCGTAAGCAACGATGTCATCCCAAGCAACCATTTTCACGTGAGAAGAAAAAAGCCCTTTTCCTTCCAACTCGATCCCTGTGATTCGCCAATCAGCTGTCACCATAAAGTCATGTATTTTGCCAATCTGCTTCCCGTTCTCCACATCGAAAACGGCAAGTCCGATCATATCTTGAAGCTTCATATTATAGGGTACCTCCTCATTCTGCAATCCGAACGAAGGTGCGGTCATTTTCCTACATGCCTGTCAGACCTTGCTTCCGTTCATGCAATGAAATGGAAAACCGCCCCTCCCTTCTTATTAAAATGCGGAGAAATCCCTAGTACCTAGTACGCAGCCGCTTCCATATGGTTTCAATTTTCTTGGCCGTGTATTCCATTTCTTCCGTAGTATTACCCAATCCGAAGCTAAACCGAATCGCTGAATGTAAAACATCTTCAGGAAGATCCATCGCCTGCAATACATGCGATAGCTCTAGAGATCCCGAAGTACAGGCTGATCCGCTTGCTGCTGCGATTCCTTCCATGTCAAGGTTCATCAACATGGTCTCTGTACCAATGGCCGGAAAGCTAACATTGAGGACATTAGGTAAAGAATGTTCAGGGTCACCGTTAATCACAAAATTTTGGTTACCCAGAGTGTCTTCCAACCCTTTAAGCAATGTCTGACGAAGAACCGTATCGTGCGCCTCACGCTCCTCAATGGAAGTATTAGCAAGAGTTGCGGCTTTAGCCAGACCCGCAATACCAGCGATGTTTTCTGTTCCGGCACGGCGTTTCTTCTCCTGAAGACCCCCATGCATTAGCGGCTGAATGCGTGTACCCTGACGGATATATAATGCACCCACCCCTTGTGGTCCGTTAATCTTATGACCCGACACACTCAGTAAGTCAATCGGGAGATTCCGGCAGTCGATGGATATATGACCGAAAGCCTGAACCGCGTCTACATGGAATACAATGCCATGTTCTCTCGCAATCTGCCCTACTTCTGAGATCGGCTGAATGACGCCCACCTCATTGTTGGCATACATCATACTGATCAAAAAAGTGTCCGGTCGAATGGCAGCCTCGATATCCGCAGGGTTCACGCGTCCAAAAACGTTGACCGGGACATAAGTCACCTCATACCCCGCTTTTTCCAGCTCATCACAAGCATGAAGCACTGCGTGATGTTCAACTGCGGTTGTAATCATATGCCCGGAAGTACGGCCGTCTGCCGTAGCCGTCCCAAACAGGGCCAGATTATCGCTTTCTGTCCCTCCGCTCGTAAATATAATTTCTTCAGGCTTGCAGCCCAAAGAGGCCGCAACGGCATCCCGAGCAGCGCTGACGGTGCGCTTGGCATCGCGACCAAAAGCATGAACGCTCGAAGCGTTGCCAAATTGGCCGGTCATGATGTCCATCATAGTCTGCGCAACCTCAGGATGCATAGGAGTCGATGCGGCATGATCCAGATAAATTCTGTTCATGTTAATCCACCTCAAATATAGAACATGTAATTGTCCAATTCATCATGTTCTTGGTATGTGATCAAGTCCTTAAGTGTAGTAGAATCCAACACTTCAGCAATGCTGTCACGAATACGCAGCCACAGCTGACGTTTTGCCGGATCGTCTTCTTCCGTGAAATCTACTGGAGAAATCGGACCTTCCAGTACACGAATGATGTCTCCCGCTGTTACTCCTGCCGGTTCATTCGCCAAAATATAACCGCCGTAAGCACCACGGATACTTTTTACCAAACCTGCATTACGCAAAGGCGCGATGAGCTGTTCCAGATAATGCTCTGACAGCTGATTTTTTTCGGCAATACTTTTCAAAGAAGTTGGGCCTTCGCCAAACCTGGCTGCAAGTTCCATCATAATGGTCAGGCCGTAACGGCCCTTCGTTGATATTTTCAATTGTGCCACCTCACTTATAGTAACAATTCCGTTAAACACGCGGAATAACTGGTGTTGTAAACCTCTCTATTCCGATCCTAACCCTCAGCTTATGTTAACATATTAGGGCAGGTAAAGGGAAACATTACGGTAACAATCTTAAAAAAAGTTGCTTTCGGGCGATTTGGAACAGCTTTAGCCCATTTTATATAGCTTTCTTCCATCGTTCGCCGTGTCGTTGGATCGTCCAAACATCGTATCTTATTATCGTTTATGTTACAATAGGTGGGTTCTACAACAATATTGAAAGAATTGGGTGATGACCATGGCTAAAGCCAATCATGAAACCCGTGTCGTCGTCGGGATGTCCGGTGGCGTCGACTCATCCGTTACCGCGCTGCTGCTGAAGGAGCAGGGCTATGACGTAATCGGCATCTTCATGAAAAACTGGGATGACACGGATGAATTTGGCCGTTGTACGGCTGAGGAGGATGCGGAGGATGTGCGCCGCGTCTGTGAACAGATCGACATTCCTTACTATACCGTCAATTTTGAGAAAGAATACTTCGATAAAGTATTCTCCTATTTTCTTGATGAATATAAAGCTGGACGCACACCCAACCCGGATGTCATGTGTAACCGTGAAATTAAGTTCGGCGAGTTTCTAAATAAAGCGCTGGATTTGGGAGCAGATTATGTTGCTACTGGACATTATGCACGGGTTGTGGAAGAAGACGGCCACTTTACTTTGTTGCGAGGTGTGGATAGCAACAAGGATCAGACTTATTTCCTAAATGCATTAAGCCAAACACAGTTATCCCGAGCGATGTTTCCCATCGGTCATCTGCCGAAACCAGAAGTACGTAAAATTGCGGAAGCTGCGGGACTGTATACGGCCAAGAAGAAAGACAGCACAGGCGTATGCTTTATCGGCGAGCGTAATTTCAAGGAGTTTCTGAGTGGATATCTGCCTGCAAAAGGTGGAGACATGGTGGATATCGCTACTGGTGAAGTCAAAGGACGCCACGATGGTCTGATGTACTATACACTGGGTCAACGACAAGGCTTGGGCATTGGCGGCTCAGGTTCAGGTGAACCGTGGTTTGTAGCGGATAAGGATCTGGAGAAGAATATTCTATATGTGGTACAAGGTGATCGTCACCACAGCCTGTATTCTACCAGCCTGATTGCAACAGATGTGAACTGGATTGAAGGCGCAGATACTCGTCCGTCCGGCGAATTCCGTTGCACAGCCAAGTTCCGTTATCGCCAACCTGATCAGCAAGTAACTTTACAATGGCTTGCCGATGGAACCGTGCATGTCATATTCGATGTACATCAAAAGGCCATTACGCCTGGACAAGCTGTTGTATTTTATGATGGGGAACGCTGTCTGGGTGGAGGAACCATTGATAAGGTTGAAAAACTTCAGCCTGAAACAGTTTAAATGAATGACCATTTTTCATTGATATAGTAGGAATTAAAAAAAGTCGTCTCTCCAGATTTGGAAGGGGCGACTTTTTTTATGAAAGATGTTTTTATTTAATGATTGAAAAAGAGTTCATAATCTGCTCTTTATGATGTCTGTCATGCTAAGCAAACATTCCTTGCAAAAAAATTTCCCATGGTGTGGTGTATACACGTCTCTTATAATCAATTATATACTTCCCATTTTAAATAGGAATCGTCATATTTAAATAAGAGCGCTACAATGGACTTCTAACTTATTGCCTATGTAATCCTTTTCGAATTAACTTGAAAGACCATTAATGCATAAGGAACTTTTGATAACATCCTCATTTGGGTATATGATGTAGACAAGATCATACTTCAATTGAAAAGGAGCGTGCCTTTATGTCTGATTCATTAGGAATGCTGACACCGGGTAAAAAAGTTTCTTTGAAAGAATGGGACCCTAAGGATACGAAGAATATCAAAAATAAAGAAGAAATCCGACAGGAAACAGATCAATTGAAGGAACGCTTCATGGAATTACAAAGCAAATTATTTACAGAGAAAAAACAATCCGTTTTGTTTGTATTTCAGGGTATGGATTGCAGCGGCAAAGATGGCGTCATCAAACAGGTATTTTCCAACCTTAACCCTGCGGGGGTGACTGTCCACAGCTTTAAATCACCTACGGCTGAGGAATTAAGTCATGATTTCTTGTGGCGTGCTCATAGCGTTACCCCAGGACGTGGGTATATTGCAGCATTTAACCGTTCTTATTATGAGGATGTGCTGATTACACGTGTTCACGGACAGATATCCGATAAGCAGGCCAAACGGAATATTAAGCATATCAAACATTTTGAACAGTTGTTGCTGGATAATGGTGTAAAGGTGGTTAAAATCTTTTTACATATTTCAAAGCAATTTCAGTTAGAAAAGCTGATCGATCGAATTGAAAAGCCTCACAAAAACTGGAAGCTCGATCCAAGTGATTTGCAGGAACGAAAATTTTGGAAGCAATATACCCAGTATTATGAGGATGTATTAGAGCTAAGTGCAACCAAACAAGCTCCTTGGTATGTCGTTCCTTCAGACAACCGTTGGTATAGGGATTATACTGTGCTACGGATTGCCGTCCAAACGCTGGAGGAAATGAAGTTGTCTGATCCTGAACCAAGACCTGAACTTGAATCCCTTTTACCTGAATTGTATAAAGAACGAGATAAAAATTAGCTGTATAGGTACAGCACTAAGCTTCCAACAAAACCGTATCACGGCTGAGAATGCCTTGAGTCGAGATTGGAAGCTTTTTATTGCATTTTTACGTGTTATTTCGAAAATGTATAGAGTTTAATTTACTCTGTACCCGATAGCCGCAGCTATAACTCCTACCACGACGGAGGACAGTACATACATAGCCATGCGTCGGTACTCTTTACGCTCCATCAGTTGAAGAGATTCATAGCCGAATGTGGAAAAGGTGGTGTAGCCGCCACAAAAACCTGTTCCTAGCAGCATCCAGAGTGCAGGAGACAAATGGTTTTGCGTAAACTGACCATAGAGCCATCCTAGCAGCAATGAACCGCTGACGTTAATGATCCACGTCCCCCACGGGAATACGGTACCGAACCTCTTTCCAGCCCACATGCCAAGCCCGTATCTCGCCAGTGTACCCATAATCCCGCCTGCCGCCGCCCACCAGATCATAAGCGTTCCTCCTTGGAAGCGGCCTGCGTCATTTTTGTACCTAGGCGGATACCTGTCCATGTCAAAAACAGCCCTCCGCCTACGCTAAGCAGCAGGTACAACACAGCCGTCAGCATACGATCATGAACCGTGAGGCGTACAGCATCTACTGCAAAAGTGGAAAAGGTGGTAAAGCCCCCTGTAAAGCCTGTTCCGATGGCAAGTCGCAATCGCGGCTTGATCCGCCACGATCGCAAGGTTACCGTAAAGAACCAACCAAGAAACAGGCAGCCGATCCAATTGATTAGCAGCACACCAAGTGGAAAATCCGCACCCGCCGCAGGCAGCAGCGATTGCAGGCCATAACGGGTAGAGGTTCCAAGCGCTCCGCCCGCGGCAACGAATAGCACGTCTTTCATCTTCTTATCCCCTTCTTCGCTCTTGCACGATCATGATGTAACGTGACGATTTCGTACACACTCTGTATATGAAGTCGCACATATATTAAGACTGTGAATCCCGCCAGCGCTGGTTTTGCCTGATTTTGGACTCATTCCCCTGCTCAGTAGCCTGATAGAAGGTTTGGTCTGCTATTGAATCGGGCAAATATTGCTGCTTCACATAATGATTCGGATAATTATGTGGATATTGATAGCCAACATGACCGAGCTTTTCCGAGCCTTTGTAGTGTGCGTCACGCAAATGGAGTGGCACCTCGGCCGATTTGATATCGTCCATAGCCGACACGGCCCGTGAAATTGCCGTATATACGGCATTCGATTTGGGGCTTTCCACAGCGAACAAAATGGCCTGTGCAATGTTCAGTTTGGCCTCGGGCCAGCCGTTATTGCGATAGGCTTCAAGCGCACTCACCGCTTGCACCATTGCCTGCGGGTTCGCCAGGCCAATGTCCTCACTGCTCGCCGCGATGAGGCGGCGGATAAAGGTCATCGGGTCCATGCCGAGCTTTTCTACGGCGTACAGGAACCAGAACAGCGCAGCGTCGCTGGAGCCGCGAATGCTTTTGTGAAAGGCCGACAGCACGTCATACTGCGTGGATTCATCTGCTTTGACAATCGGGCGACGGATGGATTCCTCTGCGACTTCCAGTGTCACGTGAATCGTGCCGTCTGCCAGCGGAGGCGTCGTGAGCGCCGCCAGTTCCAGCGCGTTCAAAGCGCGGCGGATATCACCATTCGCCATGGACGCGATGTGAGCCAGTGCAGCTTCATCTACCTGAAGCTGCATGTAGCCGAGCCCTTTGTCCGCATCGCTCAAGGCACGGCGCATAGCAGCCAGCGAATGCTCCTGCGTTAGCGCTTCAAGCTGGAACAACGTAGAACGGCTCATTAAAGCGCCGTTGACGTAGTGAAAGGGATTTTCAGTGGTGGCGCCAATAAACACGATCGTGCCCTTTTCCACCGCAGGCAGCAGTGCATCCTGACGTGAACTGTTAAAACGATGTACCTCGTCGAGAAACAAAATGGTTTTTTTGCCATACATCGATTTATTCGTCTGTGCACGGTCAATGACTTCTCTTACGTCTTTCACAGATGCTTCTACAGCATTCAGACGTACAAAATCGCCTTGCGTGTGTTGCGAGATAATATGTGCCAACGTCGTTTTGCCGCACCCCGGCGGTCCGTACAACAAAATAGAAGAAACCTGATCTACCTCTATAGCTCTTCGCAACAGCTTACCCGGACCCACAACATGCTCCTGTCCAATATATTCATCCAGCGAAGTCGGACGCAAGCGATCCGCAAGCAACCGATTGCTTGGCGTTGACTCTTGGGAATATGAAAATAAGTCCATTTCATTCACTTCCTTATGGTTTATGAACGAACACTTTCTCTTTTTCTTTGAAAACATACTATATTATGTTCGCTCATACGGTTGAAAATCATGAAAATTCAAGTCACCTTTGATTCTGATACGGTATAAACCGCATCTTATTCTACCATATCCGTTAACAAGTTGCAGATAGCATGGTCACGGCACGGCTGTAGATCTACAAGTCAGTCGCCTACAAAAAAGAAAGAACAGCCTTAGACGAAAGATGAATTTCGTGGCTGTTCTTCGACTGGCATAACTTCATAATTTCCATCACTAAGATAAACAGTAACAAAAAGGAATACAACAACTCAGGCGATGCTTTACAACGCTTTTTCTGCTTACTCCGTCTGTGCCTGTACGTAACTAGGAAGTGAGCCATCATGCAATAGCCACAGCTCATGCAGCGCACGGGTACATCCTACATACAGCAGTTTTGCATCCCATGCCCGTTCTCCATAATGCTCATGGTCGGCATCCGCCACAATAACTGCATCGAACTCCAGACCTTTGGATAGGTACACAGGCAGTACCGACAAACCGCCTTCATATTGCTTTTTACCACCGTCAATCAAATTCACATCCAACCCCGCGCTTGTGAAAACCTCATGTAGCTCCACGGCCTCTTTTAAGGTGCGGGTCAGCACAGAAACGGTACGATACTCCTTGGAGGACAGCTCTTTTAGAGCGGTGAGCAAACTCTGCTCACGCACGGATGAGTCGTAAGACATCGTGCGCACCGGATCGCCACTACGAAATACCGGAACTGCCGTAATACCGCCGCGAACTCCCTGCTCCAAAATCGTGTTTGCAAATTCTATTATTTCCAAGGTTGATCTGTAGCTCCGCGTAAGTGCAAAATACCCTGTATGTTCCGGCGCAAAAAGAGAACTCACTTCCTCCCACGCATGTACACCACGGTATTCATGGATGCCCTGCGATAAATCGCCCAGTATCGTAAAGGAATGCCCTTTTACGAACAAATCCAGCAAAGCGATATGAAAAGGTGAAAAATCCTGTGCTTCATCAATGACCACATGGTCAAAACGTTGGGATGATTCTACCTCATGAATCAGCACGTGAAGATACACTAACGCAGTCAGATCTTCTTCACGGATAATCTGTTTTCGCAGATCCGACTGTGTGGCCTTAAAAATAGCAGGCGGCAGAGAAGCCTTCATCTCCGCAGCCGTATCTGCGGGTAACCCTTTAGCTGCCTGAAAAAGCTGCTTATAGAGCGTCAGTGCGTCATATTGTGGCCATTTTTTAGCATATGCCTTTTCACGTGCCCCTGCCTTTTTTTTGCGTTCCTTGAGCGCTGCCGCCGAAGGCGACTTTTTCAGCTCCATTTCAATCCAGCGGTGCACTCTTGCCAGCACACGCTCCTTACGCTTCGCGAGCGGATAAGGCTTATATTCCTCATTGAACCAATTCAAAATCTCAGCTCGCGGTAGCACCGCCCCATCCCATGGTGAAAAATCATCCTCTGGCACGGAAATGGGCTCCAGTCGTTCAACAAAAGCTTGAAGCAGCTCCATAAAATGAACCGAACCCTTGAATCTTCCCGGCGCCTCATCCATGGATTCCTTTCTCAGACTGCCACTCTCAAACCAATAAGATAATGTTTCGGCAGGATCAGCCAAAGGTAAATCCAAACCCAACAAATCCAGCGCCCAGTCTACAAATGTACTTTGCTGAATATTCCCGACCCCCAGCTCTGGAAGTACATCTGAAATATAGTCAAGGAACATATGGTTTGGTGCGAAAATTACCATTTTGTCGGCCGATACCTGATCCTTGTATTGATACAGCAAAAATGCGAGCCGATGCAGCGCTACCGTCGTCTTGCCACTACCCGCCACCCCCTGAATAACGAGGGCTGTATTTTTAGCCGCACGGATGATCTGATCCTGCTCCGCCTGAATGGTAGATACGATATCCCGTAAACGGTTATCCTTGTTTTCTCCCAAACGATAAACGAGAAACTCATCGGAAACGGCCGGCTCGTCGCTTTCACGATTATACGTATCGGCTACCCGTTCCAGGATTCTTTTCCGAATGACAACGTTGCGCTTCAGATAGACCAAGCCCTCAATGGTTCCCTCGGGAGCCTCATAGGACGCAGTTTCTTCACCACCTGTAAATGAATAAAACAAGCTGGCAATCGGTGCACGCCAATCAATCACCAGCGGATACGTTGACGTTTCTTCACGCTCCACTCCAATTTTACCGATATAAAGTGGCTTCCGCTGCCCTCTGCCACGTTCGTCAAAATCCATACGACCAAAATAAGGCTCCTGCGAGCTTTTGGCCAAAGCCTGACGTTTTTCCTCCCGTGCCGATTCTAGCACTTGCTCCGTAAAATCATGCCCGGTGTACACCGGCGTATTGCGAAGCCGTTCCAATCTCCGATCAATTTCCTCCATAGCAAGCGACAGCCTGTGCTGTTCTTCTTGATAGGCACTTTGAAACTCATTCTCCATTTCAGTTACCTCCTAAGAATATCAAGTCTCGATTTCTGCATCGCATTCACTTGCTCCGACACAAAAAAAGGAAAGTAAGCGTAACACATTTAACCATAAAAATCCAACCTTATTTCCTAATACGCCTATTCCCCTACTCTTTCACAAAAGTATGAAGCTTTGCGGCACCAGTGGAGCGGGTGATTTGAATCCGAAGAAGCGGAGCGTTCGCCTTTGCCTCTGAATTCCCCCCTGTCCTCATTACAATGAGAGGAATTCAGAGGCAACAGCGATCGGAGGATCAAATCACACGCGCAGCGGCCTCTAATGCTCCATACTCCTCTCCCCCATCTCCACAAACTGCTTTTGAGCCAGCTCACGGTACACCTGATGGGACTCTAATAACTCCGTATGAGTTCCTGCACCGGTCACCTTACCCTTGTCCAACACGATAATCTGATCGGAGTGCACCACCGTAGACAAACGATGAGCAATGACAATCGTCGTGCGTCCTTCCATCAAGTTCGCTAGGGCCTTCTGTACCTCATGCTCAGATGAGCTGTCCAGACTAGATGTAGCCTCATCCAGCATGAGAATGTCAGGGCTACGAAGAAGCGCACGCGCAATAGCGATCCGTTGACGCTGCCCTCCGGACAGCTTCATTCCCCGTTCTCCCACCTCCGTATTGTAGCCTTGAGGTAGATCCATAATAAATGTATCCGCATACGCCATCGTGGCTGCTCGTCTCACTTCTTCCAAGTCAGCTTCGCGCCCCAAGCCATATGTAATATTATCTCTGACCGTTCCGGTCATCATTGAGCTTTCCTGCGATACATAACCAATTTTGGAGCGCCAGGAGGAAAGTGTATATGACGATATCGGTTCGTCTCCATAACGAATTTCACCTGTATCTGGCACATAAAAGCGTTCCAACAATGAAAACAAGGTGGACTTCCCACTTCCACTCGGTCCCACGAATGCTGTCGTCCGGTTAGCCGGAATGACCAAGTTCGCATTATGAAGGACCTCTTCACCTTCGGTATAAGAAAAGGCAACATCACGAAGTATAATATCTCTGCTCTCTTTCGCCGCTTCCTGCTTCAACTCGAGCGGTTCTTCTTCATGATCTAAAATCGTCTGAATCCGTTCAGTAGCCCCAACCACCTTTTGCAGACGTGAATACAGGGTCGTGAATTGTGCCATCGGTGTGATCACCTGAAACAGCAGCAAAATAAAAGCCACCAAATCCCCAGCGGTCAGCACACCCGATGCGACACGAACACCACCAACACCCAATATAATGACCAGCACTGCAGTCAGCAAGAAGGTAGAAATGGGACCTACAAGGGCCAGGATACGTGACTCTTGCAAACCGAAGCGGAACATCCGGTAAATACGATCCTCACCGGCCTGAGCCTCTCTGCTTTCGGTTCCGTAGGCCTTCACCAGTCTGATTTCGCCGATAACCTGACTCAACACTGAGGTCAGATCTGCCATCTCATCCTGCTGTTTTTTGGAGATGCGGTACATTTTTCTGCCTACCGGAAATAAAATCAGGGCTGTTAGCGGAACAATGGCCATAATAATGAGCGTCATCACCCAATCCAGATAAAATAACAATGCAATACCACCAATAATTGCGATCACATTAGAAATCAGATTGACTAGATACTCCGTAATTAAGTTCATAATCAGGCTTGTGTCATTGGTGACGCGACTCATCGTATCTCCTGACCGATTCCGATCAAAGTAAGGGATAGGTAGAGATAAGATTTTATGCCATAAGCGTTTGCGCAAATTAGCCACAATCTTATGCCCGGCATAGTTCAACATATAGATAGAAACCGCCGAAGCCACCGCTTGAAGCACAAAAGCGCCAAGCAGACCAACAATGACCATACGGTTTAGTGAAGAAAAGGTCAAGCCATCAATCAACCCTTTGGTCATCATGGGTACGATTAAACCAGCAATGGTCTGAATCAGCGTCAGAATCAGGGCGATGATTAGAATAGCCTTGGGCGGATGTGCACTCGCAATCAATTTGATAAACCGCCCCATGCCAGCCTTATCCGGTCTTTTACCCGACTTTTCCTTCATCTGGTCCTCCTGCTCATCTTGGTGTGTATGATGTTCTTTTTCCATATGCCATCAACCTCGCTTCCTGTCTGACCATTCTTGTTCAAACAACAACACCCGCGCTCTGCGCGGGTATGAACAGTACAATCTATCTTCGAGTTTACTACACCAGAGAATGAAGCACAAAGTTAGCCACAAACAGTACAGAAATGATATATAATGCAACAGGCACTTCCTTGCCCCGTCCTGCTGCCAGCTTGGCTACGGGGTATGCAATAAATCCAAATGCCATCCCGTCCACAATACTGTAAGTAAAGGGCATCATCACCATGATCAGAAATGCAGGAAACGCTTCAGTAAAATCACTGAAATCCATCTCTCGCACATTTTGCACCATTAGACCCCCAATGATGATCAACACGGGCGCAATGGCACTGTCAGGAATATAAGCCAACAGAGGAATAAAGAAAAACGTCGCTCCGAATAAAATAGCAGTTACCAGCGGTGTCATTCCCGAGCGTCCCCCCGCTGCAATGCCAGCCGTTGATTCCGCAGCGGCTACCGCCGGACTGCTACCCAAAATACCGGCAAAGATATTGGTTACAGCCAACACACGCAAGCTGTTTTTAAATAAATCCGGTCTTCCAATCATGTTGGTTTGTGCAGTAATCATACCAATATTCTCGAATAGCACAATGAGTAGGAGCAAAAAGACAGCGATCCAGAAAGCTACCGAGACAATGCCTGAAAAGGAAAGCTCTCCAAACAATTGCCCATACTGTCGCACCGTTTCAGAGGTTCGTACCGTGCTTGTAGGCTCTACAGCTCCTAGTATATAAGCAAGGCCAGTTCCCGCCAAAATGCTAATTAGTAAACCTCCCTGAACGTTACGCACAAACAATACAATAGCGAGAAGCAACGTTACACAAGCCGTAATTACCTTGGGATCATTAAAATGGCCAATAGCCACAAAAGTCGTCTGATGAGCAATCACGATGCCGCTTTTTTGCAATCCGATAAAGGTTAAAAACAACCCAATGCCCACCGTAATTCCGTGCTGCAAATTATGGGGAATCGCTTGGCTAATCAGCTTGTACAATGATGTAAAAGCCACAATGGCGAATAATATCCCTGTGACGGCAACCACCATCAACGCTTCCTGCCAGCTCAGCTTCATAGAATGTACGAGCGTATATGTGAAAAAAGCATTAATTCCCATCCCGGGTACAACGACCATTGGAGATTTCCCACCAAAAGCCATAAGCAGGCAGCCGATCATCGATGTCAGCAGCGTCCCGAGCATCGCTCCTTGGAGGGGAATCCCGGCATCTGCCAAAATAGTTGCATTAACCATAACAATGTATACAACGGAAAAATAAGAAATGGCCCCAGCGGCTAATTCCTTTTTCCAATGATGCTCGGGCTTGAAACCGAGACTTCTGGACCATAGTCCACCCTTCATACCAAAACCCTCCAGCAAGTTGTTCAATCTGTTTGCAGTAAGCTGCGCTTTTTCAAAATAAAAAAGAGCTGTAGCAACTGTGACACAAAGAATGTGATGCACAGAACTACAGGTCTTAAAGTGAATATATACTGATGTAAATCTACGAATGCACTGCCATGCTATTTTTGCAACTTACACACCAGCGTGTTCTAACAAATCCTTCACGGCTACACTAACCATGATCAGTCCTGCTACCGGAGGTACAAATGCATTGCTTGCAGGCGGCTGCTTCGCCTTCCGAATTTCAGGCGCGTTTGCAGGTACAATTTTTTTTGTAATTTCTTCACGTGGCTTCATCGGTTCCTCATCGGAGAACACAACTTTGACGCCTTTGGTAATGCCTTCCTTGCGCAACTTGGTGCGGATGACACGGGCAATCGGGTCCATTCTCGTCTGGGAAATATCCGCAACTTGAAAACGACTTGGATCCATTTTATTCGCAGCGCCCATACTGGAGATCATCGGAATCCCCCGTTTCAGGCATTCCTTAATCAAATGAATTTTATATATAATCGTATCCGAAGCATCCAGCACATAATCCAATTCGTACTTGAACAGTTCCTCATATGTTTCTTCTGTATAAAACATGTTCAGTGCAATCGCTTCACATTCAGGATTAATCAGCTTCACACGCTCTACCATCAGATCAGCCTTTTTTTGACCTACCGTCGTTGTCAACGCATGAATCTGGCGATTAATATTGGTGATATCTACAACATCTTTATCAATCAAAATGATGCGTCCAACACCCGTGCGCGCCAGTGCTTCCACTGCAATCGAACCGACACCGCCAATACCCAGCACGGCCACCGTGCTATTTTTCATAACCTCTAGACCTTCAGTTCCAATGGCCAGTTCCGTTCGTGAAAATTGATGCAACAATATGGTATATCCTCCCTCACTGATTTAAACTCTATGCCTGAACTCCAGCATACAAACCACGAACCCATTATCCATATGAGGGTAACGGGTTCATGGCATTCTATAAGCTATCTCATGCCAATGGATGGCACTTGCTAAGCCAAATGTTCGTCTTAAGCTTTAGGCGCAACAGGCTTCGGAGCAAGACGAATATGAAGCTGATCCAATTGAGCTTGATCCACTTCGGCTGGTGCATCCATAAGCAGGTCTGTCGCGCTGGCTGTTTTCGGGAATGCAATAGTTTCACGCAGATTTGTACGACCTGCAAGCAGCATGACAAGACGGTCAAAACCGAAGGCAATACCACCATGTGGAGGCGTACCATATTCAAATGCATCCAGCAGGTAACCGAATTTATCCTTCACTTCTTCAGGCGGCAGGTTGAGCGCTTTGAACATTTTTTCCTGAACTTCACGTTTGAAAATCCGCATCGAGCCGCCACCCACTTCGTAGCCGTTCAGCACGATGTCATAGGCTTGAGCACGAACTTGACCTGGATCGGTATCCAAGAGGCCAAGGTCTTCGTCCTTCGGACGGGTGAACGGATGGTGTTCCGCCACATAACGTTTTTGTTCTTCGTCATAGCCGAGAAGCGGGAAGTCTACAACCCAGGCAAATTTGAATTTGTTATCGTCGATCAGTCCCAAATGACGGCCAATTTTCAGACGAAGCGCGCCCAAAACATCAGCAACTACTTTTTTATTATCCGCAGAAAACAGCAACAGATCGCCTTCTTCGGCTCCCGTACGCTCTTTCAAGGCTTCGATTTCTTCCGGTGTGAAGAATTTAACGATAGGTCCCTTGAATTCGCCTTCTTTCACTTGAATCCAAGCCAAGCCCTTTGCTCCATAACGCGCTGCAAAAGGACCCAGGTCATCAATGTCCTTACGGCTCCACGTGCCACATCCTTTGGCATTAAGGACTTTAACTTCGCCACCCTTTTCAATTACGGAAGCAAATACTTTCACACCACTGGTTGCCACGATATCATTAACATTTATCAGCTCAAGACCAAAACGCAGGTCAGGCTTGTCAGAACCATACTTGTCCATTGCCTCTGCATGTGTAATCCGTTGGAACGGTGTTTCCAGTTCTACCCCAACGGTTTCTTTGAACAATTTCACCATAAGACGCTCCATCATTGGCAGCAAGTCATCCTGTTGCATAAAGGAGGTCTCAATATCGACCTGCGTGAATTCAGGCTGGCGGTCAGCACGCAAGTCTTCATCACGGAAACAACGTGCAATTTGGTAGTAGCGCTCCAGGCCACCCACCATCAGCAATTGCTTGTACAGTTGTGGCGATTGCGGCAAGGCGAAAAACTCACCCTCATGCACCCGGCTAGGTACCAGATAATCACGTGCGCCCTCTGGGGAGCTTTTCGTCAAAATTGGTGTTTCCACCTCGACGAACTCTTCTCCGTCCAGGAAGTCACGGAATATTTTTGCTGCTTTAGAGCGCAGTTTCAAGGTCTGGTACATTTCCGGACGACGCAGGTCCAAATAACGGTATTTTAAACGCAGAGACTCGTCCACTTCTACACCATTTTCAATGAAGAACGGAGGTGTTTTAGACGCATTCAATACTTCGATTTCAGTGACGCGTACCTCAATTTCACCTGTAGGCAGGTTCGGGTTAATCGTTTCTGCATCACGCTTAACAATAGTACCGGTAACCTCAAGCACGTATTCACTACGGACACGATCCGCAATTTGCAGTGCGTCACCGGAATACGCCGGATTAAACACGATTTGTACAATTCCGCTACGGTCACGTAGGTCTATAAAAAGTACGCCCCCCAAATCACGACGAGTTTGTACCCAACCGTTTAATGTAACTGTTTCTCCGATATGCGCATGAGTCAATGCGCCGCATTGATGACTCCTTTTCATAATACACACTCCTGTTTATGTTTAGTAGTTAATGCTATATGACAGCCAGAGGGAAACTTCCCCTGACTGATGTTACATTATTTTTATCCTAATTCTTCCACCAGCTGATCCAGCTTAACGGTACGTTGCTCGCCGGTTTCCATGTTTTTCAGTGCAATTTCACCCTGAACCAGCTCATCCTCACCCAGAATCGCAGTATACCTTGCTTTAAAGCGATCGGCTGATTTCATCTGCGCCTTCATTTTACGCCCCAGATAATCTCGTTCTGCGGAAAATCCGGCTTGACGCAACTTGAATAGTTGTTTAGTTACTTCCGTTTCTGCTGCTTCTCCCAACGCTACCATATAGATATCTAACGGCTTGGCTTCGTTCAGTTTGACACCTTGATGCTCCAAGATCAGCTGAATTCGCTCCAGTCCAATGCCAAAACCAATGCCCGGCTGATCCGGTCCGCCCAGATCTCCAACCAATCCGTTGTAGCGGCCGCCTCCACCGATCGTGTCTATGGCACCAATTCCTTCGGCTTTGAATTCGAACGCTGTCAACGTATAATAATCCAGCCCCCGTACCAAACGCGGGTTAACTGTATATTCCACGCCCATGGCATCCAAATTTTGCTTCACTTTCTCAAAATGCGTGCGGGATTCCTCATCCAAACTATCCAAAATCGAAGGTGCTCCGCCAAATTTGTCCTGGTCATCTTTGCTATCCAGCACTCGTAGCGGATTACGCTCAATGCGTGCTTGGCTCTCCTTGGTCAACGTATCCTTAATTGGCATCAAGAAGTCTACCAGATGCTGACGATAAGCTGCCCGGCTGGCTGCATTACCGACGGAGTTAATCTCCACCTGTACTCCTTTCAAGCCCAGTTCACGGCAGAATTGATACCCAAAAGCAATAACTTCTGCATCCAACGCCGGATCGACCGCACCAAATGCTTCAATTCCAAATTGGTGAAACTGGCGCTGACGCCCAGCCTGTGGACGCTCATACCGGAACATCGGGCCGATATAATACAGCTTAGTTACATCCGGCTCCCCGTATAGTTTGTTCTCCACATAGGAGCGGACAACCCCTGCTGTTCCTTCTGGACGCAAAGTCATGCTGCGCTTCCCTTTATCCTCAAAAGTATACATTTCTTTTTCCACCACATCCGTCGTTTCACCCACACCTCGAACGAACAAATTCGTCTGTTCGAACATGGGCGTACGAATCTCTCGGTAATTAAAGCGGCGGCTAATCTCACGGGCTTTTTCCTCGACAACTTGCCATTTTTCTACACTGCCCGGCAGCAAATCCTGTGTTCCCGTCGGTTTTTGAAAGGCCATTAACGTATCCCCCCATCGTTGTATTTCGTATTGTGCACTTTCTTATTGCTCCACTTTCAAATAAAACAAAAAATCCCTCGTCCTGTTAACATTAACAGGGACGAGGGATTGTCGTTTACAAATCACCCGTGGTACCACCCACATTCCGGAGTTTACCCAGACAACCAGCATAAGAATCACTCATTGCCCGTCAGCATTATACTGACTCCGCTCATACGTATAACGCCCGTAACGCGCAGTACGGCTATTATGCAGGACCATCCACTGTCGGCACAGTTGCAATGTACTTTCAGTAGGGTTTCCTCAATTGTTCGCCGCCTGTTCTCGGGGAGGTCATTCATCCGCTCATCAAGGGAATTTTTACAGCCTGGAAATTCCTCTCTGCGCTTGTGGGTTCGGAGTACTTGGTCCCGTCATCAAATCATTTTTCATTATTTTATGATTTTAATGAACCGCTTCGACAAAGTCAAGAGATTCTCCCTATAATCGGACAAATAAGGCTTATAAAAAGAAAAAACCTGCGGAAACGGTCCGCAGGTTCAAAAAGATATATCAAAAGGGGGTCATGCTGTTATTATAAACAACGAATATTAAGGAATGATGTTTCGAATATTACAATTGTATTACAGTCACTCTTTTGCAGCTGAATTTCTCAAGTATCGACAATCTCTTTTGTCGCGCTCTCAGCTTTAATCCAACTGCGATACATATCCACGATTGGAACGTAGCTTATAAATGACCTCATCATAATCGGCATCATTCACCTTTGCTGATAATACATACCGTAATTCATCTTGATCACCGTTAATATACACATCTGTCGCACGGAGCAACCCTCCGTCATGATTCGTTGTTCCACCCCGATCTTCATTCAGATCCCTTTGGGCTGAGCCAGAGTTAATCTGGCCATCCTTCGCATCTGGTAGAATATTCTCGCCATAAGCACCCGCCGCAGGGATTGCCGCACCTGCAGAGCCTCCTGTGCTCACAGAACCTGTATTGTTATAGGGGACCAGCGGAATTAAAACTCTCGTCTCCCGACCGAGCGCATCATCCAAAGCACCTACTTCCAAATGTTCAGTTCTATAAGCTTGAAGCGAGGCTCTGGCACCCTCAGCTTCATCTTCTGTGCGAAAATAAGCCTGAATCTGTTTTGCCATATCAAATCCTCCTCGTTTGGGAATTGTACTGGCATTAATCTAAGGAAATATTCACGTTCAAATTACAATGCTTTTAATAACTCACGCACAAAGGCAGGCTCATCCTTAGGGGTCCGAGACGTAATAAAGTTACCGTCCACAACCGCCTCTCGATCCTCAAAATGAGCACCCGCATTAATTAAGTCATCTTTCAACGGAGGATAAGCAGTAATCGTCCGGCCTTGTAACAAATCGGCACTCGCCAAAATTTGTGGCCCGTGACAGATAGCGCCAATCGTTTTTTTGGACTCGTTAATTTCAGTCACAAATTTCAGAACATGTGCATCCAATCGCAGATTTTCCGGGGAGGATCCGCCGGGAATAACAACTGCATCATAGTCACTTGATTTCACATCTGCAATGGCTTTTTCAATAGTGTAGCTTGCTTTACCTTGCTTACCGCTCACTTTCTCACCTTGCTTCAGCCCAACAATATCTGCCTCATGTCCAGCCTTTTTTAATTCATCATAAGGTACCTTCATTTCAGAATCTTCAAATTGGTCAGCTAATAAAAATGCAATTTTACTCATTAATGTTCAGATCTCCTTTCCGGTTATCTTCGAAACAAGTTAAAATTAAGTTTGTTTGTCTACCACGATTTGTTATTACCCGCTTGATCTGTTTTTATAACAATCGCAGCGGCGGAAAAGAAAAAGGAGCCTTTCGGCTCCTGCACTAATTCAATGCTACATATTTTATTTTTGTCCTCTTTGTGCTACTTTCGGGTAGCACCTCATAATGCTACATTTAACCCGATGTTACCTGCGTGGCAAGGCACCGCGTCCCGGCTTGTCGATGGCTGCTGCAACATGCTGTAATAACGTATCAGCATTACGAGTAAGGCTGATTGCCTCCTGCATGCTACCGGGAAAAAGCAGCACAGTGCTTCGAGGCCCGTCCATTTTTGGGGTTTGACGCATAGCTTCGTCTCTCCTGTCACCCTTAGGCTATCCGCCTGGCTAATCACCAATCGGGATGACATTATGGTCCCTCTGAACAGCTATTTTATTCTACTCAGACCACGCCGTGAATGTATAGTTACGAACGTTCGGTATCCAAAATCAGTGTCACTGGGCCCCAGTTCGTCAATGAAACATCCATCATAGCCCCAAAAATTCCCGTTTCTACCTCCAGGCCCTTGGCTCGAAGCTGACTGTTGAAGAAATCATACAGCTTTTCCGCTTCCTCAGGCTTGGCCGCCCCCATAAAGTTAGGCCTTCTTCCTTTACGGCAGTCACCATACAACGTAAATTGAGAGACAGACAAAATGGCTCCACCGACATCCAGAACGCTGTCATTCATTTTACCTTCAGCATCCTCAAATATACGTAATCCCGCTGTTTTATCCGCCAAATAAACGGCATCGGCTGCTGTATCTCCCTGACCAATACCAACCAGCAGCATTAATCCGGTTCCAATCTTGCCGACCACCTTTTGATTCACCGTTACCTGAGCGTCTTTACAGCGCTGAATAATGATCTTCATCGCCTATCCGATATCTCCTTTAACCTTCCCTTTTAAAAGGTGCTCACAGCCGTATTATGGCTCTTTTAGCAACCCATGGGTCTTTCTACCCAAGATGTGTTACAAAGGCTATAAACCTATCTGTACGCTTAATAAGGTTATTGCATAATCCGATGCACAGTGTATACATCCTTCACCCGTTTGATCCGTTCGACAACAGAATGCAAATGATCCGTGTTGCGAATGAGAATCGTGATGTGAATCATCGCCATTTTATTTTTATCTGTACGACCTGTAACGGCCGAGAAGCTGGTTTTGTTCTCAGAAATGGCCTGAAGCACTTCATTCAGCAGACCGTTGCGATCATGCCCGGTAATCTCAATATCAACGCTGTAGTTGACTTCCGCTGCTTCTTCCCACTCTACTTCAATCACACGTGCCTGGTCTTCGCCCGTACCCGAAGGAATATTCGGGCAATCCGTCCGGTGAACGGATACGCCGCGTCCACGTGTTACATAGCCAATGATGTCATCTCCCGGTACGGGATTACAACATCGTGCAAAACGAACGAGTAAATTATCGACGCCTCTGACGCTGACACCGTTGGTCGGTGTTTTTTTCCGTTCGCCCTGCGGCTTGTACTCCTTGACCTCGGTCGTCAGTTCGATCAACCGTGCCTCTTCTTGTTCCTTACGCAGCTTCTCTGTCAATCGTGTACAGACCTGCGCTGCGGTTATACCACCAAAGCCAATCGCAGACAGCATATCTTCGGAATCGTTAAAAGAGAACTTCTGTGCCACTTCCTGAAGCTTGTCGTCGCTCATCCACACCGATGGCTCGATATCACGTTTTCTCAGTTCACGTTCCAGATTTTCGCGGCCTTTTTCAACATTCTCCTCACGCTTTTCTTTCTTGAACCATTGTTTGATTTTACTGCGCGCGTGAGAGGACTGAGCAATTTTGAGCCAGTCCTGACTAGGTCCATAAGAATGCTTGGACGTCATAATTTCGACAATATCACCGGTTTTAAGCCGATAATCCAAAGGTACGATTCTTCCATTTACCTTAGAGCCAATCGTTCGATTGCCAACTTCGGTATGAATACGGAAAGCAAAGTCCAGCGGAACGGATCCGGCCGGCAACTCAATGACCTCTCCCTTAGGAGTAAACACAAACACAAGGTCTGAGAAAAAGTCCATTTTGAGCGATTCCACAAATTCCGACGCATCCTTCGCTTCATTTTGCAGCTCCAGAATTTCTCGAAAAAAGGTGATTTTATCCTCAAAGTTAGTGTTGTTTGCTCCGTTGCCTTCTTTATAGGCCCAATGGGCCGCAATCCCGAATTCAGCGGTACGGTGCATATCCACTGTGCGAATTTGTACCTCGGTAGGCTCCCCGTTGGGACCTACTACTGTCGTATGAAGGGACTGATACATATTGGCCTTAGGCATAGCGATATAATCCTTAAACCGCCCCGGCATCGGCTTCCACAACGTATGGATAATCCCCAGTGTGGCGTAACAGTCTTTAATGTTATCCACAATAATTCGAATCGCCAGCAAATCATATATTTCATTGAATTGCTTGTTCTTCGTCGTCATTTTTTTAAACACACTGTAAATATGTTTAGGGCGTCCGGACAAGTCAGCCTGAATACCCATCTCTTCCAGCTTTTCTCTGATACGCTGTATGACATTATCAATAAACTGCTCCCGCTCTGCCCGCTTTTTATGCATCAAATTAGCGATGCGATAATACTGCTGAGGATTCAGATAGCGTAAAGCAATATCTTCCATTTCCCATTTAATGGCCGAAATACCCAGTCGGTTTGCAACCGGACAGAAAATCTCTAACGTTTCATAAGCAATCCGACGCTGGCTTTCCTCTGACTGATATTTCAAAGTACGCATGTTATGCAGACGATCTGCTAACTTAATGACGATGACACGAATGTCCTGCGCCATAGCAATAAACATTTTTCGATAATTTTCGTTCTGTTGTTCTTCCTTGGAACGGAACTGAATACGCTCCAGCTTCGTCAGACCATCGACAAGCATCGCACATGTATCGCCAAAATGCTCGCGAATCTGCGCCAAAGACACCGTTGTATCCTCCACAACGTCATGTAAAAGAGCGGCGATAATGGAGATGGTATCCATCTGCATATTAACGACGATATCAGCAACCGCAAGCGGATGCAGAATATAAGGTTCACCGGACTTACGAGTCTGGCCGGAATGGGCCTGCTCGGCAAAATCATAGGCGTCCCTGATGCGGATAAGATCTGCTTCTCTGGTATAGGCCCCGGCCTTTTTAAGTAATTGCTCTATCCCCATTCTGCTCTATTCCGTGTCCTTTCTATGCAAAATGGAACCCGCCGATCAATGTCGCGCAAAGGTTCCCTTTTAAAAGTGATTTCCTACAATTATGACGGTTAGCACGTCACACGTCAACTATTACAGGTTTGGCATTGTCGCATTATTCTGTCACACATGGTAAGTAAAATCAGGATTGTTGACGAAATGAAACGAATTATATTGAAAAAATTACGAAAAGTAATTAATGTATATAAGAATAATTGAAAGAACTAAGGAGTGAACTGCGTTGCAACGCGAAATTCAAGTTAATGAAAAGCTACCGGCAGGACCTGGGTTCCTGCTCAGCGTACAGCATTTGTTTGCCATGTTTGGTAGCACTGTGCTGGTGCCGAATATTTTCGGCGTCGATCCCGGCATGATTTTGCTAATGAACGGTATTGGCACATTGTTGTACATATGGATCTGCCGCGGCAAAATTCCCGCCTATCTCGGCTCCAGCTTCGCTTTTATCGCTCCCGTCAGTCTTGTGCTTAAAAACAATCCCGGCGGCAACGGCTATGCTATGGCCCTCGGTGCTTTCATCGTTACAGGTATTATTTTCTGCCTCGTCGCACTGGTGATCAAATATGCCGGAACCCGTTGGCTGGACGTCGTTTTTCCTCCAGCTGTTATGGGCTCCATCGTAGCCTTAATCGGTCTGGAACTGGTTCCGGTTGCAGCAGGTATGGCAGGCATTATCAATGCCGATCCTACTAAGGCCTGGACTCCAGATCCCAAAACGATTACTCTTTCGCTCGTTACACTCGGGGTCACTGTTCTGGGTGCGGTATTGTTTCGCGGGTTTGCCAAAATCATTCATATTCTGATTGGTATCGTAGTGGGCTATGTACTTGCTTATTTTATGGGCATGGTCAATACACAAGCCATTGCAGACGCTCCTTTTTTCGGACATCCTGCAATTACCACTCCCGTTTTTAATACCTCTGCTATGCTGACGATTCTTCCTGTTGCTCTGGTCGTCATCGTAGAGCATATTGGTCACTTGCTTGTGACTAGCAACATTGTCGGGCGCGAACTGTCCAAAGATCCTGGTCTCCATCGCTCTCTGCTAGGTAACGGTATTTCCACCGTCATTTCCGGTTTTGTGGGTTCTACACCTAATACGACTTATGGTGAAAACATTGGTGTCATGGCATTAACTAAAGTGTACTCTGTATGGGTCATTGGCGGAGCGGCTGTCATTGCCATCCTATTGTCCTTCTCAGGCACGTTCTCAGCGATTGTTTCTAATATTCCAGCTCCAGTTATGGGTGGCGTATCCTTACTATTATTCGGTGTCATCGCTGCCTCCGGTCTAAGAATCTTCGTTGAGCAAAAGGTTGATTTCGCCAAGCCAACCAACATGCTGCTTGCGACCATCGTGCTTGTTGTCGGAATCAGCGGTACTACGCTCACTTGGGGCGCTGTAACCTTGAAAGGTATGGCATTGGCTACAATCATCGGCATCATCCTCAGCTTGTTCTTTAAGCTGATTGACGTGCTCGGCTGGTCCAACGATAAATCGCAGGAACCTTTAACCGAGAAAACACCCGATTGATATCTGTTCTTAAACTTTAGAACGCCGCTCCATGAGGTCACGGATCAATACGCTTAGGCTGTATAGACAAGCGTGTAAAGATCCATATCTCATGGAGCGGCGTTTTTTTTATGCACGGCCTTTTTTTCTAAAGATATCACACACGAAAGCGAGATACGACCTGATTAAGCGTATCAGAAACACCTGTAAGCGTCTTGACAGAGCTGTCCATACCTTCCAGATCTTTAAGTTGCCGTTCGGATCGTTCCGCGGCTTGTCCTGTACGTTTAGCTGAAGCTTTCGCAATGTCTGCAAGATATCCAATAGAGGCTGCAACTTCCTCTGAACCTGCCGACATTTCTTCTGAGGCAGATGAAACCTCCTGCACTTCTATCGCCACCTGCTGAATATCTTGATTCATCGCAATAAAACGTTCTTCCACCTCAAGTAAAATAGATACTCCTTCATCCATCTCCAGAGCACCCTGCTGCATTCCTTCCAAAGCTAATTTGGTTTCTTCCTGCATGGATCGGATTCGACTCGTAATTTGTTCCGCAGACTCGCTCACGTTTACAGCCAGCTTGCCGATTTCTGAAGCCACCACAGCGAAACCTCGGCCATGCTCCCCTGCACGTGCGGCTTCAATGGAAGCATTCAGTGATAGCAACTTGGTCTGCCCACTAATTTCCTGAATCATTCCAATTATGCTGCCAATTTGGGCGGACCGCTCATTCAATGAGCTTACTACCCTGCCTGCCTCATCCATAGACATTTTCGCTTTATGCATTCCTTGGTTGACCACGGTCAACCGTTCATTTCCTTGTTGTGCCTTATGTTCAATCTCAGTGGTTGCCTCGGATACATACTGGATAGATTCAGCAATACGCTGTATGCCTACAGCCATTTCCTCCATCGCTGTCGCACTCTCGGCTGCGGCAGCCAACTGAAGCTCGGCCCCTTCCTTCACCTTAGCCAGTTCTCCTGCATTGTGCTGCGCATCTTTAGTCGTCCCAGAAATCTCTTGGGAAATTTTTATAGATACGCCTGAGATAACATCTGACTCTTCGCTCAAACGTGATACCATTCCTCTGGTTGCCGCAATCACCTTATTGATCCCGTCAGCCATTTGGCCAAATTCATCCTTACGTTGATGTGTTAGTTCAAGGTTATAATCCCCAAGAGCCATACGATTGGTTATCTGCATAATTTTTTTAATCTCTTTGATCATACCTGAATTGTTAAGTAATAACGCTCCCATAATTAGCAAGATGCCTATAACACTAACAATAAGAAGAAGTTTAAGCATTTCGTTCGCAGAGCGGTTCAAATCGGATTCTGGCAGTAATACGCCGATTTTCCATCCGGTTTGTGGGAGTGTTTCGTACATTATCCGGTAGTCTTCACTATCAATGGGTACGGATAGTTGTCCGGATGTACCACTTTGAATAGATTGTGCTGCTTCCGCATTCATCGTGTTTGTTAACGGCTCGCCTGCTTTTAAGGACGGAAGACCGGATGACAAAATGGCTCCATTCTTATCCATCAAGATCGCACTACCATTAGCACCAAACTTCATTTTTTCAATAAACGTTTGAATGTTTGTCATGTTCAGGTCGCCAGTAATGACACCTAACAGCTTCCCTTCCCTGTCATAAAATGCTTTCCCTGCAGTAATCATATTGATTTTCAGTCTGCTATCGTAAAAAGGCTCCGTAAAATTTATATCCTTACCACGTTCCACGGCTTCTGTATACCATGGCTGTGTTAAGTAGTCATATTGTGGATCATCATATTCAATCGTTTGCTTCACTAGCTGGCCATCTCTATGCACATATATGGAACGGTAAGTCACTCCCGGATCATACGCATCTTTAGCAAAATAAATGCCCAACCCGTATGACATATCATTTAAAGCCAGCTCTTGTTCAAAATAACGTCCATAACCCTCAATGTTCATTCCTGCTCCCAGTTGTTCCGCGCTCTTAGTCAGCATCGAAACAAGTAAAGCATGACGATCTACGTTAGCTGCAATATCCGCTTTAACCCTCGACAAGGAATGAGCAGCATTTTGGCTTATTTCCGTATCCAGCTTCTGCTTGGCAAAAAAATAAGACAAAAAGCTGATTAAAATCAGCGTTATAAGTACAAGCGGAATCAAGGTAGAAAATGTCCGTGCCTGTAAACTCTTAAATCGAAATAAACCCAATATGACTACCCCTGTTCCCTTTTAACTATTTATCGACAGCTATTTTTAGATTTTTTATTACTATTTCTAACAAAATACATGGTACATTACACCAATTAAACAAAGCCAAAACTTAAAACACTGCTAAACAAAATAGTCCGATGGAGCAACTCTTTAGATAAAGAGATGTTCCATCGGACTATTTAGGCGATCCGTTCATAATTATTTCCCGGGAAACCCAGGTTTCGAAATACTTAATACGTAATCAGAGTGAATACATCTACATCAGGCAGTTTCGCCCGACCGTTTAGATCAGAAAGCTCGATAAGAAAAGCAGCCCCTGCCACATTGCCACCAAGTTGGCGTACCAAGTTCACGGATGTAGCGATGGTTCCACCTGTAGCCAGCAGGTCATCAGCAATCAGAACATTTTGACCCGGCTCAATAGCATCCTTATGCATCGCCAGTGTATCTTTACCATACTCCAAACCGTATGCTTCCTCAATGGTTTCCCCAGGGAGCTTGCCACTTTTACGGATGGGAATAAAACCAACACCAAGCGCATAAGCCAAAGGAGCACCAATAACGAACCCACGTGCTTCTGGCCCTGCAATCAAATCAATTTTCAAATCCGATACCAGTTCCTTCATATCGTTGATAGCCTTGCGGTACAGTTCACCATTTTTCATCAGGGTCGTAATGTCCTTAAAACTAATCCCTGGTTGTGGAAAATCGGAAATCACCCGAATATATTCTTTGTAGTCCAACTTAGTTCCTCCTACTGTAACTTCAAATTAGTATATACATTTTACAACATAAATTGCGAAATAGTATCTCAAGACGCACCCTTCATAAGCGACATAATCCAGCTCGTCATCTGGGTAGTGTCCGCATCCAGCAAATACTTCTCCATTTCAGCCATATTATACAATTCCTGATAGCGTGGAGAAGCGGTTAAATCCCGCTTAGGCGGATTGGATACAAAACGGAATTGACCATCTGTACGCGTCATAAACTCAAGCTCTTCGAAGATGTCCAATACTTTGGATAACATGCGTACTGAACAGGAACACTGTCGGCTAAGAGCAGGCAGCATTGCCTTTTCATCAATAGGCTGTGTTCCCATTCGGGAAAGCACAACGTAAATGCGCTTGAACAGTTCTCTGTCGGGGCTTACGAGTCGACCGCCACGCTCACTGACCGAATGAAGGAGAAATACGTTCTCTACATTCTCAAAGGTAGACCATAATGCCTGAAACTGATCCGGTGTATCCGGCGGCTCCAGTACGAACAGCGACTTTACAGAGTGCTGTGCATCTCTTTGACCATCACTGGGAATAACGCTGCCATCTTTATCATATAACCAAAAGGATTCAGCGTCCACGGAGCTCGATGGACGAAGTCTGGATGACGGATGAATCAACACCGCAACGTCTTTCTTTCTTTCCTCAATACGTGGATGAAAAATCTTCAGTCCCCGCTCTAATTCGGCAAAAGGGTCCGACACTCCACGATAATCAAAAATTTGTGGCGCCTGCACTCGAATGTCCTGCATCATTAGTTGGAGAGACCTTTTACCGTTCCATTCGTTAATTGACAATTCACCCAGCAGATCTATCTCCGTTTGTTGCTGTAAAAAATCAGCCAAATCGCCACGACGGAAAGCAATCGCGTCCAGCGATATACCGTTCTGCTCCAGCAGGAGCTTCACATGATTTTTCTCACGTCCCATTTTACGAGCCTCGCGCAATTGCAGACCCTGTAATACGAATCGCGGAGAAGGATTCCCCATACCAAAAGGCTGAAGCAATTCCAGTTCTTCAACCACTTGCAAAGATACCTCGTCCAAACGACAGACCATATCAGCTTCAGCTACAGGAATGAGGTCTTCTGGTGTCAGAATGGAACTCGCATAGCGGTTCAGCTGCTCTTCAAACAATTTCAGATTGTCACGGGACAGCGTCATGCCCGCAGCCGAAGGATGACCACCAAAATGCTCCATAAGCTCATGGCTGTCCGTAAGAGCACTGTAGATATCCAATGCAGGAATAGACCGGGCAGAACCTTTGCACGTGCCTGTCTCAGCATCTATACCAAGAATAATGGTCGGTCGATAATAGCGATCCAATAGCTTGGATGCCACAATTCCGACAACACCGACATTCCAGCCTTCACCAGCCAACACAATAACTGATGGTAGCTTGCCTCCATTCAGTTTGGAGGCCAATTGTTGCTCGGCTTGCTCCACAATACGTTCGACCACCTGTTGACGCTCACGATTGAGCAGGTCCAGCGCATGCGCAAGTTGGTCTGCTTCTTCCTCTTTTTCTGTCGTCAGCAGAGAAACTGCTCGTCCCGCATGATCCAGGCGCCCGCTGGCATTAATCCGCGGAGCCAATGCAAATGCGATATTGACTGAAGACACTGTAGATATATCCACGCCCGCTACATGGAGTAACGCACGGATACCCGGAAATGCAGAGTTTCTCATGGATTGAATCCCTCTGCGTACCATCGTCCGATTTTCACCATGTAGTGGCATCAGATCGGCTACCGTGCCGATAGCGGCGATTTCAAACCATTCCTCTGGCACCTCATCCAACAGCGCCTGAGCGAGCTTCAGGGCAACACCAACACCTGCAAGACCTTTAAATGGGTATGGGCAACCGGGTAGCTTCGGATTAATCAAAGTATATGCCTCGGGAAGTACAGCAGGCGGCTCATGATGATCCGTCACTATAACATCTATCCCCAAGGAAGTTGCATAAGCAATTTGCTCTACTGCACTAATTCCCGTATCTACCGTAATGACCAGCGTAACTCCCTGCTGATGAGCCCAATCAAGAGCATGATTATGCAGACCATATCCCTCATTAGAACGATGGGGAATATAAATATCATAAGAAGCCTTGAGAAAACGCATGAGCTGAATCATCAATGATGTACTGGACACGCCGTCCGCATCATAATCGCCATAGATTAATATATGCTCGCCACGTTCCAGAGCCTGGCGAATTCTCGGTACAGCCTCTTTCATACCAAGAAGCAAAAAAGGGTCGTGTACATCGTCCACACTTCCGTACAAAAAGCGGTTTGCTTCCCCGGCGGTAGTGACGCCCCGGTTCACTAAAAGCCGGGACAACAATGGTGAAATCCCCAGCTCTTCTGTCAACAGCTGAGCCGCTTCTAGGTTAGCCTCTGGGGTCTTCCATCTGTACTGCGAATGAAGCAATCCTGTTCACCTTTCTTTCATAGTCATCCTGCTCTATTGAAGCAACGACGACACATCATTATCTGGCAGTTCATGATTGGATTTGTAAGGATACCCGGCTTGATAAGGAATGAACTGCATTTGTACATGGGTCACCTGTGGAAAACGGGCTAACAGTAGATTTTTGGCTCGATCGGCGATTTCCTGCGCTTCCTGTACCGTAATCCGCGGGTTCACACTTATCGTTACATCCACTGTTATGAAATGGCCTGTTTCCTGGGCATGTAAGTGCTCAACCGTTACAATACCATACACCCGTTGAATCGTCTCCATAAAGCGGCGGGAGTCTTCCTCCTGCAAGGGCTGTGCAGGAACCTGGTAAGCGGTATTCATTACCATCAAATATCCTTTGCGAAGCACCAGACAGGCTACCAGCAAAGCTGCGGTTGGATCAAGATATAATAATGCAGGCCATTCCATTGCTTCGCCAGTCATTGCACCGATCATGCCGATCAATGCAATCAACGATGCATACAGCGAGTAACGTTCATGGTTAGCGTACCGATCTGCTTCCGCTTTATGACCATGTTTAATCGAATAGCGATATTGAAACTGAAATAACGCCTCTCTCAACACCAACGCAATAAATACGGTAGTTAATGCATACAGACTGGGAGCCTGCGGTTCCGAACTGCTTAATGAACGAACCGCCGAGATAGCTAGCTGAAGACCACTCATCAGCACTAAAATAGCCAGCACTACAGATATGATCGTCCTAACTTTTTCACCGTTCCGCAACCGGGCCAGCATTCCGTGCCCTGTAGCACCCTTGGAAAACAGAAGCTCCTGCAAACGGGAAGCACTATCCGCAGCCGTGTGCAGTGCATCCCCCAACAACGCCTTGCTGTTTGCCGCATAACCGACGGTTCCCTTTAGAACAGCCAGCGCGAGATTGCCTACAATCCCGCTCAACGCCGCAGTTTCCAATGATCGGCTGCGTTCGCTATTCACAACGTTTCCCCCTCAATCCTGAACTAACCCTTTCCTAATAAAGCTCCATTCTAAAATAACCGAATTTCTCAAAACAAAAAACCATTCTCATTTAAGTGTCCACTATTGTGCCTTACTCAAGGTAAATCTCAAAACCTTAGAAAACCGCGCCCAGGCAGACGCGGCTTTCTCTTTAATTTATACTACTGGTATTTACGTAACTTAAGACTTTGCAGTTTTGGCCGCGCCCCCGCCAGCTGTCGGAGATTTTTGTTTTCCTTTCAAAGCTACCCACAGCGGACTGGCAATGAAAATGGAAGAATAAGCACCAAACAACAAACCAATGACCATCGCAAGTGAGAACATACGGATCGATTCGCCGCCAAATATGAACAAACATAAGGAGGCAATAAATACCGTAAACACGGTTGCAAGTGAACGAGTCATTGTCTGGGCAATACTGTGATCAACTACCTGCTCTAAGTCGTCCCTAGACTTCTTCTTCGCAAATCGTAGATTTTCCCGTATACGGTCAAAAATAACGACAGTGTCATTAATGGAGAAACCGACAATCGTCAGAATTGCCGTAATAAAGGTCAAATCCACCTCAAGCCGGAAAATCGAGAAAATACTGATGACGAGGAAGGCATCATGCAACAACGAAACAATTGCTGCAACGGCAAACCGCCATTCAAAACGGATTGAGATATAAATAGCGATAGCCACAGAAGCCAATAAAATCGCCCATAACGCATTTCGTTCTAGTTCTTGCGCCATTTCCGTATCCACTGTATTGACCTCAAAGGAGGCCTTCGGATCCAGCTCTTTATTAAAAGAAGTCTTAAAGTTATTCACTTGCTGATCCGTCAAAACCTGCGAGAAGCG
This sequence comes from Paenibacillus sp. Lou8.1, assembly GCF_024213565.1. Classification (NCBI taxonomy): domain Bacteria; kingdom Bacillati; phylum Bacillota; class Bacilli; order Caryophanales; family Paenibacillaceae; genus Paenibacillus; species Paenibacillus sp. Lou8.1. The sequence goes on along the minus strand of NZ_JANAVN010000011.1, from coordinate 13,550 downwards.
AATACCGAAGCGTTCTTTCCCCTGCGTATAATCGACCTCTTTGCCGATCCCCTGCTTGTTCAGCAAAGTCTGGATCTGTTCTTGTGTAACTACTTTAGTCAGATTGACATCCACATTGGAACCGGAACGGAAATCCACCCCGTAATTCAGACCAAATATCGATAAGCTCAGAATACCAAGCAGTGTGATAATAATCGAGAACGTGTAAAACCACTTGCTCATCTTAATATATTTCAAGTTCCAATTAAAGCGCACTGATATCACTCTCCTTCACACCAAAATACTTGGCCTTCTTCACAACATCCGCTTTAACCAGCAGATTGAGTAAGAAGCGGGAGAAGAAGATATTCGTCAAAATACTGGTGACAATATCAACGATGAGCACCAAAGCGAATCCTCGAACGGAGCCTGTTCCCAGACCAAACATAACCGCTGCCGCTATAATTGTCGTAACATTGGCATCCATAACGGTACGGAACGAAGCCTTACTACCTGCAATGACAGAAGAACGAATCGTTTTGCCTGACTTGATTTCTTCTTTAATCCGTTCATACGTAATGATATTGGCATCGACCGCCATCCCGATCCCGAGCACAAAGGCGGCGATACCTGGGAGTGTGAGTACGAATCCACCCAAGTAGAAAATCGCAAGCACTACCCAGGTATGAACGATGAGACAGAAACTGGCCACTAATCCCGGTACACGGAACATTGCAATCATAAATACCAGAATAATGATCGAGCCGATCAATCCAGCACGAATCGTCTGATCCAGTGACAATTGACCCAGCGTAGCACCTACACTCTGAGAATATTTTTCCGTCAGTTTGAGCGGAAGGGCACCCAGATTAATCGTATCCGCCAGTTTATTCGCTTCATCACGAGTGTAGCTACCTGTGATTGACGCGCTACCGTCCGTTAATTCCCCACGTACTGTAGGTGCAGACAGCAATTCCTGATCGAGGAAAATAGCCAATTCTTTATTCAGAAGTCGCTTTGTGATTTCTGCAAATTTAGCTTTGTCCTTCACTTTGATACTAATCTCAGGTTGGTTCAGCTGATCATAGCCGACAACAGCACCATTCTCCACAAAATCATTACCGCGGAGCTCAATTTTGCTGTATTGGCCTGGCTTTTTAGCATCCGCTGCCGTTGCACTGCGGAAGGTCAACTCGGCAGGCTTTTTCAGCATAGAGCGGACTTCTGCTTCATTAGAGACACCAGCAAGCCGCACACGAATACGGTTGGTACCCTCTGTTGTTACTTCCGGCTCAGTTGTACCAAGCGCGTTTATCCGTCTCTCCAGACTTTGAGCTGTTTGTATAAGAGACTGGCTGGTTACACTCTGCCCGGCTTCCAAAGGCTGGGCTTCATATAAAATTTCAAAGCCTCCCTTTAAATCGAGGCCTAATTTTAAACTGTTCAGTAGGCCCGGGCTTGTCCCGATCATAACACCAGTAGTTATGAGCACGACCACGATGAAACTTAGAATTCTCTTCATTCCGTCCCATGTTCCCCTTTCATTCTCAATATTCCTATTATAGCTACCCCTCAAAAAGCAGTCAATTTGAACGCAAAAAAAGACCCCCTTCTATTCGAAAGTGGAGCCCCGTAATGCGGACATCGTCAAATAGTTCATAAAGCTCGTCGCTTTAAGGGAAAGAATATCATTAACGAGCTTGTGCAGCGGAGGGATACCCTCCTTTTCATATTTATGGCTGACGCAATTCCACACGTCCTTACTTGTGACATGCTCATAGCCTACGAGAATCAACTCGTCCGCCTTACTTTGACAGAGCATCTCAATTGCGTCATCCCAATCCTGCTCATCCAGCTCTTCCATACCCACGATGGCCGTTCCTCCTCCCAGCGACTACCGGTTCCGCAGATCAGCAATTAGCGGGGTTATTGACTGCTTTGTAGAACATTTCTGTCCTGATCCTGGAAAACCCTTCTTTTCGTTGAAAATAGCCTTAAATCAACAATATATGCATTCATTTCGCTCGTCAATAGCAGAATTCACCACTCGCCCTCTTGTTGTCTAAATCACTTTGTTTCTGAACGGAAAAGCTTGTCATGAACATGGACAGGTCCAGCATATCTTCTAAAGTAATGCATAGACGCAGAATTACATTTTGGGAAGAGGGAGTTGCGATTGAAAAAGCAGACTTTCATCCATGGAGCAATCATTTTATTGGCAGCGGGAGTTATTAACCGGATACTTGGTTTTATTCCCCGAATCGCACTCCCGCGTATCATCGGCCCCGAAGGAGTTGGCTTGTACCAACAGGGGTATCCCTTTTTTATCGTTCTGGTGACGCTTATTACAGGGGGGATCCCTCTTGCGGTAGCCAAGCTTGTAGCCGAAGCTGAAACGGCTGGACAGCCCGAAATGTCGCGGCGTATTTTGCACACCAGCCTGCGCTTCACCATTACACTCAGTCTGATCGCTATGGTGCTCTGTCTTGTGTTCGCGCCTTGGATCACAAGCCATCTCCTGACCGACAGTCGCGTGTATTATACATTTGTGAGCATGAGCCCAATGATTGTCATTGTAGCTGTTTCTTCAGCTTATAGGGGCTATTTTCAGGGAAAGCAAAATATGATCCCTTCCGCCAGCTCCTCCATTGCGGAGACCGTTATACGCATTTTTTGCGTCATTTGGTTTGCTTACTTGTTACTTCCCCATGGGGTAGACTACGCTGCTGCAGGTGCCATGCTCGGTGCTCTGGCGGGCGAATTCATTGGCATGATTGTACTGCTATGGCAATACGTGTGTAACCAGCGAAAAGATCGCATCCTTCAGCCAAAGTCGCCTGTCCCCTCCTCTGAAGTTCATCCCGAGCAATCATCCGTTTTGTCACGTCTTATGTCTATATCCGTTCCCGTTACTGCTGGAAGGCTTGTCGGTTCCTTATCCTATTTGCTCGAATCTATCTTGTGCATGCGCAGCCTTGCCGTAGCAGGCATCGCAACTGGCGTGGCAACCGCACAATATGGAGCCATGCAGGGCATGGTCATTCCTGTGTTATTACTACCTGGGGTTCTAACCAGTTCGCTAGCAGTTTCACTCGTTCCTTCGTTATCCGAAGCAGCAGCTAAGGGGCATATTACAGCCATTCACAAACGTCTACATCAATCGCTTCGGCTCGCTTTGGTTGCAGGAGCCCCATTTGCCGTTATCATGTATGTATTGGCAGAACCTCTGTGTCTGCTACTCTACAATAATGGCGATATTGCAGGCATGCTTAAGCTCATGGCACCTTTTGCTCTTTTTATGTACATTCAGGCCCCGCTTCAGGCAGCACTTCAGGCATTAGACCGTCCTGGAAGTGCCTTATTAAATACCTTTATCGGAGCCGTTATCAAAATTGTACTGATCGTCTGGCTTGCTTCCCAACCTCAGTATGGTATCTATGGAGCTGTCATCGCCATTTGTATTAATAGTGCCATTGTTACTCTCCTTCACGGCTTCAGTGTCAGCAGACTGCTTCGCTTCCGCGTACGTTTGCTCGATTTCTGGAAGACCGGGATAGGCATGATCATCATGGCAGCAGCAGTATTATATACCTACAGACATCTAACGATGTTCAACCAAATGTGGCTTCAGTTTATTTTTGCCGCAGGATCGGGAATTATACTGTACCTTTTCCTAATGACCTTGATCAAAATGATTGATTGGGACAACCTTACACGCATTCCAATCCTGAGAAGATGGTTTAAAGCATAAGAAACCTAATCTGAAGATTTTCCATAGGCCGGTGGTGTAATGTACACATCACCTCTATGGTTAACTGAGCATAAAAAAACATCCTTAAAATCTTTGTGTCCCTTCGCTTGAATTTGATTCTTAAGCCAAAAACGGTTCATATCCATCCGTTCCAAATTTCTATCCAGCACTTTGCCATCCATGATTAATGGAATAGGCAGTCCCTCATATCTAAACTTTCCACCGATTTGTGGAGAAGGATGGACTTTATTCACCTGTTGCTCTTTGTTTGTCAAATCTGTTCCGTTTAATTCCTGCTTCATTTTTACGTGTTCCACTCCATCATTATCATCCTTACCTATAACCGTTAGCTTACCTGTCGTTTCCAAAATAACATATTCAACTTCGTCCAGACTTTCTATATTTTGTTCGCGAAGTTGTAACAGCAAGTCATCTAAATTATAACGTTGTTTTACCATTTCATCCTTGTTTAATTGTCCATTAGAGTACAATACACTGGGCCTACCATCAAATAGTAAGCGCAGTCGCCGACTTTTCAGACTGAAAAATGAAATACCTATTTGCAAAATTAACAGCACTCCTAAAGGAATCAACCCTTCATAAAGTGGACGTTTTATATCCTCCAAGCTGAATACAGCAATTTCTGCAATCATAATGGATATGACGAGATCGAAAACAGACAATTTGCCGATCTCCCTTTTACCCATCAAGCGCATCACCAGATATACAATAAAATACATGAGCAGCGTCCGAAAAATATGAGCAAAAATATCGTGACTCAATATGTTCGCCTCCTCCCCTGTACTTGCAATAAGACATGAGTCGTTCATTGTACACGTATTCTGACCGTTCCTCACTTGGCTCATACAAAAAACAAAAGGCTAAATTATTGAAATAAAGAGAAAGACTGCTTGCGACTTGGTACTAAGCCGGGAGGCTTGGCCATAGAATGATAATAGTTCAAACCTTGGTACAGGAGGAATTATCAATGGAGCTCATTCGCCGCTGGTGTTCGTTTCGTCTGGCCCATCCCATTTTATCTGGTTTATTTTATGCTTTTGCATGGATGCTGCTTGGCGCATTGATTCTTTCACTACTCTTGTGGCTGACACAGATGCAGGAACAGGACTTATCATTGTATACGTACATCGTCCATGCATTCGCCATGCTATCTGGCGGCTTCGTCGCCGGTAAAAGATCCACAAACAAAGGCTGGTATCAAGGCGGTATTACAGGCATCCTGTATGGACTAATCGTTCTTCTGGTCGGTTTTCTGGCATTGGATGCGGGCATGAACGGCAAGGACCTGTTACACTTAGGTTTCGCGTTTGTCATAGGCGCAGGTGGTGGGATGTTTGGCATTAATCTCAACAAGTAATCAAAATGTTTGTATCCATGTAATAAAACAACACAAAAAAACCGAGCCTCCTTAAAGGCTCGGTTTTTGCATAACGGTCACCAGCATTTTACGATTTGGAAACAACTTCCTCAGATGCCGTGTCTTTTGCAATCGCGTTGCTGATTGCACTGCGGTCAAAGGTCAGCTTCGTGACATCATTCACACGCAAAACTACTACATCATCCGTAATCTCCATAATTGTACCGTGAAGACCTCCGATTGTAATTACTTTATCTCCCTTTTTCAAAGCTTGAAGCATCGTTTGACGCTGCTTTTGTTTTTTCTGATTCGGGCGAATCAGCAAGAAATAGAAGATTACAAACATCAGAGCCAGTGGCCAGATCATTTGGAAAAGTCCGCCAGTTCCACCGGGTGCAGTAGCGGCTGTAGCAAAATGAAACATGTTAAATCCCCCTTTCGTATACTCTCCCTAAAACTTAAAAGCCTTTATCATTATCATGAAGACCGTACTGCTCAAAAAATTCATCTCGGAAATCAAGCAGCCTGTCATCCATAATCGCTTGTCTGACATTACGCATCAATTGTATTAAGAAATGCAAGTTATGATACGTTGTCAGTCGGAGCCCGAAGGTTTCATCCGCTTTAATCAAATGTCGCAAGTAAGCACGTGAATAATTGCGACAGGTATAACAATCACAAGCGGGATCGAGCGGGCCAAAATCACTTGCATATTGGGCATTGCGAACGACAAGACGACCTTGGCTGGTCATCGTTGTCCCGTTGCGAGCAATTCGGGTTGGAAGTACACAATCGAACATATCCACACCACGGATAGAGCCTTCAATCAAAGCATCAGGCGAACCCACGCCCATCAAATAACGTGGCTTGTTGGTGGGAAGCAGAGGAACCGTATAATCGAGCACTTCATACATCAAATGTTTCGGTTCACCTACGCTCAGTCCACCAATAGCATACCCCGGGAAATCCATGGAAGTCAAATCCGCAGCGCTTTGCTTGCGCAGATCTTCATGCATGCCTCCCTGAACAATGGCAAACAGACCTTGATCATGAGGACGCGCGTGTGCCTCTAGACAACGCTCAGCCCAACGGCTGGTGCGTTCCAGTGACTTTTTCACATACTCATATTCAGCCGGAAACGGCGGGCATTCATCGAAGGCCATCATAATATCTGAGCCAAGCGAGTTTTGAATTTCCATCGCCACTTCTGGTGAAAGAAACTTCTTATCTCCATTTAAATGAGAGCGAAAATGAACACCCTCCTCTGAAATTTTACGCATTTCACTTAAAGAAAACACCTGGAATCCGCCGCTGTCTGTTAAAATAGGGCGATCCCAATTCATAAACTTGTGCAGTCCACCCGCTTCACGAATAATATCGTGTCCGGGACGAAGAAACAAATGGTACGTGTTACTCAAAATAATTTGAGCATCCATCGCTTTCAGTTCCTCAGGACTCATCGTTTTAACAGTCGCTTGAGTTCCCACCGGCATAAAGGTTGGTGTCTCAATAACTCCGTGAGGTGTGTGTACACGCCCGAGACGAGCTCCCGATTGCTTGCAGGTTTTAATATGTTCGTATCTTATTGCTGGTGCCATATTTTCTCTACCATCCTTAATTAATAAATGAACATTGCGTCCCCGAAGCTGAAGAACCGATATTGTCGGTCAATCGCCTCCTGGTAAGCATGCATAATATTCTCCCTGCCCGCCAGTGCGCTGACCAGCATAACCAAGGTGGATTTAGGCAAATGGAAATTCGTAATCATCGCATCCACCACACGGAATTCGTAGCCTGGATAAATAAAAATCTGTGTCCAGCCACTGCTGGCCTGCAGCACTCCATCTGCGAATGTATTGCCCACCGTCTCTAGCGTTCGACAACTGGTTGTTCCCACTGCCACGATTCTCCCACCGCGCGCCTTGGTTGCATTAAGTACATCTGCCGTTTCCTGTGATAATGAATAATACTCTTCGTGCATGACATGCTCTTCAATCGTATCCACAGACATCGGTCTGAACGTCCCTAAGCCAACATGAAGTGTGATAAAGGCAACGGTAACGCCCTTCTTTTTAATCTGGTCCAGCAATTCTTCTGTAAAATGCAGCCCTGCCGTTGGAGCCGCAGCCGAACCTTCATGTCGAGCATAAACGGTCTGATAACGCTCGCGGTCATCCAGTTGTTCCTTGATATACGGCGGAAGCGGCATCTGCCCCAGACGGTCCAAGATCTCCTGAAAAATACCGTCATATGAAAATGAAAGCACCCTTCCGCCCATATCTCCTTCTTCCTCAATTACTGCTTTCAGCTCATCACCGAAAACAATAACAGCACCCTTTTTTAGCTTTTTACCGGGTTTCACCAATGCTTCCCATCGGTCCCCTTGCAGTTGCTTAAGCAGCAAAACCTCAGCCTTAGCTCCCGTGTCTTCCTTGATGCCAAACAAGCGTGCAGGAATCACTCTCGTATCGTTTAATACCAGCGTATCCCCTGGTTGGAGATACTGCACAATATCCGAAAACGTATGATGACCCACTTCACCGTTATTTTTGTTTAACGTCAGTAATCTGGAAGCGCTCCGATCAAGCAAAGGTGTCTGTGCAATTAATGTTTCAGGCAGTTCAAAATCGTAGTCGTTTACATTCATATATTGGTCAGTCCTTAACTATATCCACATTTTTGTAATAGTGTTGCAAAATTTTCTTATAATCATACCCCTGCTCGGCCAAACCGTTGGCACCCCATTGGGATAAGCCCAAACCATGACCATTTCCTTTACCTGTAAAAATAAAGCTTTGTGTTTTGTCAATGACTCGTGCATGACGATCTTCATTCATGACGATCACCCCGTTACCACTTGAAGTACTGCTGCCAGATGCGGACAGAATTTGAGTGCCTTGTGTACCACTTACATGAGAAGTAGCCCCATCAGCGCCTAATACAGTATAACTTCCGGTACTCGCAATATCAAACAGTGTGCTCGGGAGTCCGCCCATTGCTGAGCGAAACATATCCGGATATTTCACTTTCAAAGGGGATCCGTTCGCTTCAACCTCCAACACTCGCCCTGATGGACCACGTTTGGTGACATCGAGGTGATTAATAGAGGAAGGCACTGTGCCCGTTACTTTCCCTTGCAGGGATTTAGCAAGCTGAGCTGACGTAAAGGGCCCCCGCACCCATGCATAGTCTCCGGACTGAGGCACCTTTTCTAATACAATGATCTCTTCGCCCGGCTGCGCCTTGGCTATTGGGGTAACCGTCGATTGAATTTGGGGAATAGGACGCACATTTGTATTTTCCGCAGTGACGGTGATTTTGTCTAACCCCGCTTCTGTGACACCCTCCAGTTCCTTAGCATTATCCTCACGAATATACCCTGTCTTGCCACTGGAGAGAAGTACATGATACCACTCCTGTGCTCCTTTTTGCGCCGAAGTATCTCCCGAGCTGTCTACGCTGGCAAAGGCTTCGCCACCACTGTTCCACACCTCGGAAGCATCTGCTGTCACACCGCCCGCATTAGATGAAAATACAGCTTCGACCACTTTGCCGCCACTTTTAATGACTTCACCAGCTGTTGCATCTACAGCCTCATTGACATTGGCATGTTCCGAGCTCTTACCGTTGTAAGCCTGGCTTAACGTGCCATCTACTACATTGCCGATCTGAAACCGATTGCCTTGGGCAAGCGCGTAGCTACGAGCCGCTACCGCTTGAGCCTTGAGCGCTTCATCTGGCCATGAGGAATAGACCTCTGCTCCTACCACGGAATACAAATACTGCTCCAAAGGAACTTCATTCACAAGCGCCAGCTGGCCTGACGTCATGCCAATCTCCATCTCGCCGCGATATGTACGCTGTGATCTTTCCATCACTTGTATTCCATCATTACCGCCGTTGACAATTACCTTGCTATGATCAGAACCACTTAGCATGTAATGAGACATCACCTGCGAGCCAGTCGTGACTCCTGCTTCCTGTCTTATAATGAGGCCGGTTTGAGTAGCATTAACTTTAGACAGCGTGAGTCTCGGCTGCTTGCTCTCCAGCTCTGTTTTCAAAGCCGACAGCTTGCTGTCATTACTTTCTTCTCCAACCCATACAGTATACTGGCCTCTTGATTGAATTACAGTAAAAGCATCAAAGCCTGCCGCAGCAATTGTCGTTCGAACGAGATTAGCTTCCTGCTCGCTTCCGTAGCTTCCTGTGGACCAATGCTTGTTTCCCTTAACCTCGGCCTGCGCTCCGGTTGCGGAGGAAATCCGCTGTACAGCAGCCTGCGCAGACTGCTCACTAGCATATATTCCCGCGTACACTTGATACACAGAGCTACCATTTTTTGAACCGATAAAAACCGTAGGTTTATCATTAGTCTTTTGTAGGGCTTGGGCCGCTTTTATCGCCGCTGCTTCATTGCCTTCAAGTACCTTCACCCGATAGCTGTCTACACTAAAACGAGCCGTACTGTCTGGCAGTCCCATCCAAGTTTGAAAACTGCCCCCACTGTTCTGTCCAACACTCAGACCTCCTGATGATTTCAAGGTTACAGCGGGGACTGTCGCTTTATATTTGCTACCTAGATCCGCAAAAATCACTACACGAATATCCTCTTGGGCGGCAGCAGCGTGAACGCCCGAAGACCAAGGTATGCACACTGTAGCTAATACCATAATCGCTGCTGTTCGTTTGGCCCGGCCCATCCATGCACCGAAAATACTTTTTCGGTTAAATGCTTCTCCACTCATTTCTGGCTCCCCCAATCTAGCTGTCTAGCACTTATATTGCGTAATTTATCGGGATCTCGACCCTTGTCCATCCCTTTAAATACATCGGCGGAATAAACCAAAATATGAACCCGCTCGAATCTTACTTACACTCTCACTTCCCTCAATCATCCGTCAGCCAATATCGTATTCACCATAATTGCGTGTAATCATGCAATGATTTTTTGAAAAGCATCATGTTTCCTACTCACCGTGGATCCGTTGGCAGTGGGATTCCAAGGTGGCCATATGCCGCCGGAGTCACTGTTCGTCCCCGAGGTGTTCTTTGTAAAAGGCCAATTTGTAACAAATAGGGCTCGTACACATCCTCAATTGTCTGACTCTCCTCACCAATAGTTGCAGCAATGGTGTCCAATCCTACAGGCCCGCCCCGGAATGAATGAATCATGGCCTTAAGCATTTTATGATCAATTTCATCCAGCCCGAGTGGATCTATTTGAAGTCTCTTTAGCGCCTCTGCAGCCAACTCAGAATGAATAATACCGTCTCCAGCAACCTGGGCAAAATCACGCACCCTTTTTAACAGTCGGTTAGCAATACGCGGGGTCCCCCGTGAACGCAATGCGATTTCCTCCGCCGCATCCCCAACAATCTCAATCTCCATAATATCCGCATTCCTAGACACGATGTAAGCCAGCTCGTCTGTCGTATAAAACTCTAATCGACTAATAACACCAAACCGGTCACGCAATGGCGCAGAGAGCAGCCCAGCGCGCGTAGTGGCCCCTATAAGGGTAAAGGGTGGCAAGTCCAGACGGACCGAACGTGCACTCGGGCCTTTGCCAATCATAATGTCCAGCGCAAAATCCTCCATCGCCGGATACATGACTTCTTCCACCGTACGATGAAGGCGATGAATCTCATCAATGAACAAAACATCACCCTCTTGAAGATTGGTCAGCAATGCTGCCAAATCTCCCGGTCTTTCAATTGCAGGACCTGAAGTCGTACGCAAATTAACCCCCAACTCATTGGCGATAATGTTAGCAAGAGTTGTTTTACCCAACCCAGGCGGTCCGTACAACAGTACATGGTCCAACGCTTCTTTACGCATTTTGGCCGCTTCAATATATACTTTCAGATTTTCCTTAACCTGATTTTGCCCGATATATTCATTTAGATAACGGGGGCGAAGGCTTAGCTCCGCCGTCTGGTCTTCCATCATCAAATTGGCGGAAATAATCCGGTCATCCATGTTCCATCGCTCCTCTTTTCACCAGACATTTGTTAGCGGACATCATCGTCCTATCCGGCAAACAACAGTTGCAAAGCCCGCTTCATCAAAATATCGGCAGATTCATCAGGTTTCGCATCTTTCTTCATTCTGCTCCATACCTTATCCAACTCAGCATCCGTGTAACCGAGCGCCTTGAGCGCCTCACGGGCCTCGCCCCAATATGAACCTTCGCCTTCTTCTACGACAGGCTCAGCAAACAATCCGGTTGCCATCCCCAACGAGCCAATACCGTCCAGCTTGTCTTTCAAATCCAGAATCATACGTTGTGCCGTCTTTTTACCGATCCCCGGTAACTTGGTGAGAAATGTGATATTCTCCTGATAAATCGCCGTTACCACATGAGTAGGCGTACCGCCTCCTAAAATACCAAGCGCAACACGCGGTCCAATACCAGATACATCAATCAGTTTACGGAAAAGCTGCTGCTCCTCACGGGTCGCAAAACCGAACAGTAAAATAGCATCTTCCCTTACATGATGGTGAATGTAAATAACCACTGGACCTTCAGTTTTGGCGAACGCGTAAGGATTCGGGCAAAATACTCTGTACCCTACACCCTGCACATCTAAAACAACATATTCATTTTCCAACTGGGCCACAGAACCACGCAAGAAATCTATCATTTTCGCAATACCTCATTTAATTTTGAATTTAGTCCATAGGAGTGCGCATGACAAATAGCCACCGCCAAAGCATCCGCTACATCGTCCGGTTTGGGCACAACTTGAAGCTTTAGGAACATTCTAACCATTTCTTGTACCTGTTTCTTCTCAGCCTTACCATACCCTACAATAGCCTGCTTTACCTGCATCGGCGTGTATTCACCTATAGGCAAATTACGTTGTTTTGCAGCTAGTACCAGCACCCCACGTGCCTGACTTACAGACATAGCGGTTGTAACGTTGCGATTAAAAAAGAGCTTTTCCAGTGCTACCGCATCAGGCTTATATTTATCTATTAATTGCAACATGCCTTCATACACATGAAGCAGCCTTTCTTCTTCCGGTGTATGAGCCTCCGTCTGGATACAGCCATACTGCACAGGAACCACCTTGCTGCCAATCTTGTCTACAAATCCGAAGCCCACAATGGCAATACCCGGATCAATTCCTAAAAAACGCAAAAAAATCTCTCCCCTATCGCTCAAACATGGCGTACCCAACCAAAAGCCAGCGTTATCCTGAATATAATCATGGCCAAATACCATATAAAGCGAACATATGTGTCGTTCTTTTCATTATAACAAAACTTTGTATCTAATAGAGGAAAAAATTTAAACGTGAGTAAAAACATAAAAAGAGACGCTTCAAGCCTCACCACATGGGCAATGCCTAACGTCTCGTAGTTGTAATCAATAGTGCTGCTTTAATACCCTTTGTGTTCGCTCCAGGGCAAAGTCACTAAAAGTGGAGATTACACTGTTATACTCATTTATATCCTGTACACGTATTCCCTGCTGAAGTTGTTTATATACCCCTTCTGGTAAGGCCGTCTCCATGGAACCCACATCCAATTGAAAAAAAGTGCGGATAACTTTTTCCTTTTTAGGTAGCCCTTCATACAGTGTAAGCTGCCCGTCAGTGCTTAACCCCATGTATCCATGCTCTTTGCATGACTCTGACAAGTCTTCCACCCTGCGCTCCAGCCACACCTCTCCTTTGGTATTAAGTCGTCCATTCCAATCGGGATGTTGCTTCAGTAAGGTCTCTAGCTGCTGTGAACTTAGCGTTCCCAAGGAAAGTGTTTCCGTACCACACACGTAGGTGGTTAACAGACGGGTCTTCCTGCTTATACCGGAAGCACGAATACTTTGCAATAGTTGCATCTGTGAGGAGTGATCTTCAGTTGGACTCAGATGTAAAGCCTCCTCCATGCTCTCCTCTGCCATGACGGTAGTAGCGAGTGGCTGTGACAATATAGCCTGCAAATAATTCGAAAACAGAATACCCAACCCTGCCAGCAAACAAGCCGCACCAAAAATGCTACATGCCCACACTGTTCTTCTCCACTGTTTCCAGCGCCGTTTCATCTGTTTTTTCCAACTTAATCGCTTCACAGTAATCCCTTCCGTCCCACTTTTTGTGTTAGTGTGACCTGAGGATTACTGATTTATACAAAAAGATATGAATATAAAAAAAAGCCGCTGCTTCCAGCGACTTTCCTTTTGAATCGGGATGACACGATTTGAACATGCGACCCCCTGGTCCCAAACCAGGTGCTCTACCAAGCTGAGCTACATCCCGAAATAGATGCCGGTGAGAGGACTCGAACCTCCACGGTTTCCCTCACGATTTTGAGTCGCGCGCGTCTGCCAATTCCGCCACACCGGCTTATGAAGTTAATGGCGCGCCCTGAGAGATTCGAACTCCCGGCCTTTTGATTCGTAGTCAAACGCTCTATCCAGCTGAGCTAAGGGCG